>JBAUUA010000772.1:0-11138 GCA_049582465.1 Bradyrhizobium sp.
GTGTACAGGCCGGCCTTCGGTGCAGCCTTGATGTTGGCAAAGCCGGCAAAGGTGCCTTCCTTCGGCGCGCGTTCGGGCGGCGAGGGCAGTTGGGCCTCTCCTGGCGTGCGCAACGAAATCATCATCCCGGTCGACGGCAGCGCGGCGAGATCGCCGCCCGAGGTCAGCTTGATGCGATCCGGCGCGGTCAGCGCCGCCCTCTCCCGGTCGATGTTCCACTTGAACTTGTCGCAACCGCTCGGCTCTTCCGCCGCCCACGCGGGAGCGGTGCCGAGCAGCATCAACGCGATCAGGAGAGGCGCACGCATGGTTAGTTCACCCCGATCATGACGTCGGAGGCCTTGATCACCGCGGTGACGTGGCCCTTGGCCTTGATGCCGAGTTCGTCGACCGCCTCGTTGGTGATCGAGGAGGTGACGATCTGGCCGCCGCCGATATCGACGCGGACATGCGATGTGGTCGCGCCCTTCTTGACTTCGATGACGGTGCCCTTGATCTGGTTGCGTGCACTGATGCGCATGGCGGTTCTCACAATGTTGAGCCGTGCGCGGCCTGCGCCACGCACCTGCGGACAGATGGTCAAATGAAGGTCGAGACCGCCGTCTCAAGAAAACTGCCCGCGCTTGCGGAGCGGCAGAACCGAATGTTAGCGCAATTCGGCGCCGAATGAAAATCGCCCCCTGTGCATCTATGGCTTGGCGTCCGGCGCCGCCAGAACTTGGCGGCAGGCGGCCGGCAATTGCGCCAGCGTCATCGGCGGCCTCGGCTTTGGCGGCTCCTTTGGCGGCTTGGGATGGATGATCGCATCCTTGAACCAGAAGGCCAGATCGCCCGCGCTGCAGCCTTCGCTCTCCGCCGGCGCCGGCTGGCTCTCGCAGTCGGTGCTGCCGGGCGGGCATTTGATGCGGATATGGAAGTGATAGTCGTGGCCGTACATCGGCCGGATCTTGGAAAGCCAGTTGCGGTCGCCCCTGGCTTCGCGGCACAGCGCCTTCTTGATCGCGGCGTTGACGAAGATCCGCTGCACGGTCGGCTCCTCCGCGGCGTCGCGGATGACAGCGAGATGGCCCGGCGTGAAGACGTGCGGATCGATGTCGAGCCGGTCGGGACGCACCATCATGACCGCGGACATTTCCTCGCGCTCCTCGCGCGACAGCACATGGCTCGGCATCGGCGTCAGCCAGACGTCGGCATCCAGTCCGACCTGATGGCTGGCGTGGCCGGTGAACATCGGACCGCCGCGCGGCTGCGACATGTCGCCGACCAGGATGCCGGGCCAGCCCGCGTCCTTGTGCGCCTTGGCGGACAGCCGCTCCAGCAGCTTGACCATGTCGGGATGCGCCCAGTTGCGATTGCGCGACAACCGCATCACCTGCCAGGTGTCGCCGGTGATCGGCAGCGCTTCGGCGCCCGCGATGCAGCCCTTGGCGTAGAAGCCGATCACATGCGTCGGCATTGCAGCCGGCAGCACCTTGCGGCCGAACAATTCCTTGGCGCCAAGCTTTGGGTCGTTGGGATTGGCGAGCGGCGGCAGCGGCTTCGGGTGGACGCTGCCCTTGTCCTGCGCCGGCGCAAGGGTCGCACTGGCAACCGCGGCGGAGATCAGGAGCAGGCTGAAAATCAGGCGGGACGTCATCGGATCACTCGATATGGGTCAAGCGTAGCACGGATTCGGTGCCCGCGGAGATGCAGCACCAATCGCAATCGCTTGATTCTGCGCTTCGTGTTGCCGCGAACGGCCAGTGCGCACCCGCATTGCCGATGCCGCACGCGATCATCTTCGATCGCGCTTCGCCATGCACGGCATCCATGAATTGTTGCGGTCCGGCGGACCGGCCTCGCATGACTGCGCCCGTCGCATGCCGCGGCTTTGTTCTCATGGGTTGAGCGCGAGGAACGCCTTGAGCGGATCGATAGCTCGAAACAGGCCAATGCGGCCGCCGCCTTTAACGATTCGTAACCCTGTCGATCATTGACGAAATTTCGTGCGCCCCCGCGGGAATACGCGCAGGGACTATGCAATCTCCGCGCGCCCCGGGGTCAGTGCATAAACAGGCCGGATTTTGCGCAAATCATTGCCAGTCGGTCCGCTGGTATCGGGGTGGGTAGTCCGGCATCGCGCCATGACTGCTTGAGTTCGCCTCTAAAACAGGCACGCGGAACTAAAAGCGGTACTTCGGAGCCATGCGACCGACTCGCGGCGCGGCCAAGAGATACTATTTTTTCAGACACTTATCGGACAACAAGCCCCGCGGAAATGCGATTGGGGCGCAAGCAATGCCGAAGGGTCGGCCAAAGAAAGTCAAGAAGCTGAAGCATGCGGCGATCACCCGCATTGCCGGCCGGCCGGCAAAACCGAGTCCGAAGCTCGCGAGCGGCAGCCGCCGCGTTTCGGCCGAGATCGGCGAGATCGTGCGCAAGCGGGCGGAAGCGGAAGCCGCGATCGCCGAGGCCCGAAAATCCCACGAACGGCTGCGCGAGGCGATCGACATCCTGCCGCAGGGCATCGTGTTCCTCGACGCCGACGGCCGCTACATCCTCTGGAACAAGAAATACGCGGAGATCTACAACCGCAGTTCGGACCTGTTCGAGCCGGGTGCGCGGCTGCAGGACACCATCCGCATCGGCGTCGAGCGCGGCGATTATCCCGAAGCGATCGGCCGCGAAGAGGAGTGGATCGCCCAGCGGATCGAGAAACTCTATCACCCCGGCAAGAGCCATGAGCAGACCCTCGGCGACGGCCGCGTCATCCTGATCGAGGAGCGGTTGACCGGCGACGGCGGCGTCATCGGCCTGCGCGTCGACATCACCGAATTGAAACAGCGCGAGGCTTCGTTCCGGCTGCTGTTCGACAGTAATCCCGTGCCCATGATCGTCTGTGCGCTGGACGACGAGCGCATCCTCGGCGTCAACGATGCCGCGGTCGAGCATTACGGCTATAGCCGCGCCGAGTTCGAAAAGCTGACCATCCGCAGCGTCCAGGCCTTCGAATCCGAACCGCCCTGGGCCGGCGACCTGTCCAGCGACGAACTGACGGCGCACACCTGGAAGCACGTGCGGGCCGACGGCGCGCTGATCGATCTCGCGATCTATTCGCGCCATCTGGTCTACAACGACCAGCCCGCGGTGCTGCTGGCGCTGATGGACATCACCGAGCGCAAGCGTGCCGAGGCGCGGCTTGCCTTCATGGCCCAGCACGACAGCCTGACCGGCCTGCCGAACCGCAACCTGTTGCGCCAGAACATGGACGAGATCCTGCTGCACACGAGGCGCAGCTCGGAGAAGGTCGCGGTGCTGGTGCTCGGGCTCGACAATTTCAAGGCGGTCAACGACACGCTGGGCCACGGCATCGGCGACAAGCTGTTGCGCGGGGTCGCCAAACGCCTGCGCTCGACGCTGCGCGAGGAAGACACGCTGGCCCGCCTCAACTCCGACGAATTCGCGATCGTGCAGAGCGGGCTGACGCGCCCCGAGGAAGTCGTGGTGCTCGCCAAGCGGCTGTTGGAGGCGATCGCCGATCCCTATCTGCTCGATGGCCATTCCGTCATCATCGGCGCCAGCATCGGCATTGCGGTGGCGCCGGGCGACGGCGACGAATCCGAGAAGCTCCTGAAGAGCGCCGACATGGCGCTGTCGCGCGCCAAGAACGATTCGCGCGGCACCTTCAGCTTCTTCGAGGCCGAAATGGACGCCCGCGCCCAGAGCCGGCGCAAGATCGAACTCGACCTGCGCGACGCGATCCAGAACGACGTGCTGCGGCCGTATTATCAGCCGCTGATCTGTCTTTCGACCGGACGCATCACCGGCTTCGAGGCGCTGGTACGCTGGCCCGACCCCGAACGCGGCATGATCTCGCCGGCCGAATTCATTCCCGTCGCCGAGGAAACTGGCCTGATCAACGGGCTCGGCGGGCTGATGCTGCGCCGCGCCTGCGCCGATGCGGCGCAGTGGCCCGACGACGTCCGTGTCGCCGTCAACCTGTCGCCGTTGCAGTTCCGCACCGGCAATCTGTTTTCGATCGTGACGGATGCGCTGAAGCAGTCCGGCCTGCCGGCCAAGCGGCTCGAGCTCGAAATCACCGAAACCCTGCTATTGGAGAAAAGCAGCCAGGTGCTTGCCACCCTGCATGCGCTGCGCGCGCTCGGCGTACGCATTTCGATGGACGATTTCGGCACCGGTTATTCCAGCCTGAGCTATCTCCGCAGCTTTCCGTTCGACAAGATCAAGATCGATCAGTCGTTCGTGCGCGATCTCGGATCCAATCGCGACGCGCAGGCGATCGTGCGTTCGATCATCAGCCTCGGCATGGGTCTCGGCGTCACCATCACCGCCGAGGGCGTCGAGACCGAGGCCGAGCTGAGCTGCCTGCGCGCCGAGGGCTGTCACGAGGGCCAGGGCTTCCTGTTCAGCCGGGCGCGCTCCAATGTCGAGATCGTCAAACTGTTGCAGGCGCAGTCCGGCGCAGCTTCCGACGCGCCGGCAGAGATGGCTGGCGACGCCGCGCTGGTCGCCTGACGCTTCTAGCGCGTGCCCTTGCGCTTGTTCAGATGGTAGGTCAGCGCCAGCGCCACGCAATGGCGCAGTTCGGCGCGCGGAAGCGCGTCCTTCACGTCGAGAACGATGCTTCGGTTGCCGCCGAAGCGCAGTTGCGTCGGGTATAGTTCACGGAAGGTCTCGACCAGATCGGTCTGGCAGTGGAAATAGACCGCGTAGTGCCCCGGGTCGGATTTCACCCGGTCGATCCGGATCGTGCTGCCGTTGTTGGTCTGCGGCGTGAGATAGCTCGGCTGCCCCCATTTCAAGGTCTCCTGCAGCGTGCCGACACCCTTGGTGGTCCTTGCAGTCTCGAAGATCAGCCGTCGCAGCGCCAGCAATTTTGCCCTCACTGGCTCTGGATAGGCGCTGAAAACGGCGTCGACGGCGCTATCACCGGCCGGCCTGATTGCCCGGGCCTTTCCGGTCCGTTTTCCCGCCGGGTTCTTCATTGCGCCGTTTGCACCCTCGCCGACTGCTTCGCACGCGCAGACTAGGGCAGGGAGCGGAACAGCGGAAGCGCCGATCCCAGCTCCGGGCCCCGCCCTTGTGAACCTCAACCGCCGGTTCGCCGACTTATAGTCGTAATCAGGCGTTCATCATGAGCTCTGACATCGACATGTTGCCAACGCCTGGGCCACGATACGCGCGCTTCTCTCGCCGGCTCCGCGCCATGCTGATCGACTGGATCATCACCCTGATCGTGATGTTCGGCGCGGTGTGGCTTGCGGTGTCGGTTGGCGACGACATCCTTTCCCGCGGGCTTGGAATTTTCGCCGTGGTGCTGCTCGTGCTCTATGAGCCGATCCTGGTGTCGCGCATGGGCGGCACGCTGGGACATCTTTTCACCAATCTGCGTGTCGTGGACGACCGCAATGGCGGCAATATCGGCTTCGTAAGGGCCTGCGCCCGCGTCGTCATCAAGGGCGCGCTGGGGCTGTACTCCTTCGTGATCTTGGCGGCCACCCGCCGCAATCAGGCGGTGCACGATCTCCTGACGCGGTCGACCGTGCAGATCCGCGATCCGGCGAAGGCCTCGCCCGGTCAATACATTGGCGAGCGCACCGAACTTGCGGCCGCCGGCCTGCCGTCGCGGTCGCGGCGGGTCGTCGTGACGTGCGCCTATCTGCTGCTGATGGCGGCCATTTATCTCTTGATCGTCGGCCGCATTGTCGCGCCCCGTGCGATCTCCAATGCCTGTCTGGAGAGCAATTTCTGCTCGGGCGGCGAGAGAATTCTCAGTCTCTTCATTGGCGCCGGGCTGCTCGGATTGTTTGCGGTCTGCATCACCCTGGGGTGGCGGGGCAGACTTGTCGGCGCGCGCGGGATTCTGGCTCGCAGCCGCGGCTAAACCCCCGACACGACCTGAATTGCGCCGCAGCCTATGCGGCCTCGCGCAGGCCGGCGAGGAAGGTGTCGACGCTCTTGAACAGGGCGTCGGCGTGCTGGCTGAGTTCGCCGGAGGCGACCATCACGTTGTCGGCGAGCGCGCGCGACTGGCCGGCGGCGTTGCTCGCGCCGGTGACGTTGTGCGTTACCTCGCTGGTGCCGGCCGCGGCCTGCTGCACGCTGCGCGCAATCTCGCGGGTCGCCGAATCCTGTTCCTCGACGGCCGCCGCGATCGTGGTGGCGATGCCGCTGATCTCCCGGATGGTGTCGCTGATGCCGCCGATGGCGATGACGCAGTCGCTGGTGGCGGACTGGATCGCGGTGACCTGGCCGGCGATCTCCTCGGTCGCCTTCGCGGTCTGGCTGGCCAGTTCCTTGACTTCGGCGGCGACCACCGCAAAGCCACGGCCGGCCTCGCCGGCCCGCGCCGCCTCGATGGTGGCGTTGAGCGCCAAGAGGTTGGTCTGGCTGGCGATGGCATCGATCAGGCGCAGCACGTCGCCGATCTTCTCGCCGGCGGCGGTGAGACCCGCGACCATCTCGGTGGTCTTGCCGGCCTTGACCACGGCGTCATCGGCGACGCTGCTGGAATGGGTGACCTGCCGGCCGATCTCGGCGACGGAAGAGGCGAGTTCTTCGGTCGCCGCGGCAACCGTCGAGACGCTGGCCGAGGCTTCCTCGGAGGCGGCGGCGGCGGCCGTGGCCCGTTCCGAGGTGCCATTGACGCTTGTCGTGATCTCGCCGGCAACCCGCTGCATGTCCTTTGTCGCTTTCGCAACGGCACTGACCACGCTCTTGACGTCGGCCTCGAAGCGGTCGGCCATCTGGCGCTGCAGGGCCTTCTTCTCGAGCTCGGCCTGCGCCTTGGCGGCCTCCTGCGACGCGCGCATGGAATTGGCTTCGATCATGTTGCGGCGGAACACGTCGACCGCCATGGCCATGGTGCCGAGTTCGTCCTTGCGGTCGCCGCCGGGGATGGCGACGTCGGTGTCGCCGCTGGAGAGGCGGTTCATCACCGCAGTGATTGCCGTCAGCGGGCGCGACATGCCGCGGCCGAGCAGGAACGCCAGGAGCGCCGCGAAGGCCAGAATGGCCAGCGTCGCGAAAATCAGATTGCGCTGCGAATTTGCCGCCGCCGCTTCATATTGGGTGGTGTCCTTGATGACCTCGAGCACCGCGACCGGCTCGCCGGCATAGTTCCTGATCTGCCCGACATAGAGCGCGGCCGGATGGCCGTCGAAACTGGCGTCGCGCTGCCGCGCCGCGCCGTTCAGCACGCTTTTCAATTCCTCCGGCGTGGCGACCACGGTGTTGCCGAAGGTCGAAGACAGTTTCCGGAACTCCTTGCCGTCGAACGAATGCACGGCAAGGTCGATGCCGAAGCGCTTTTTGGCGCGGTCGACGAATTCCTTGCCGAAGGCGGCGCCGACGTCGGTGTTCGCGATGATCTTGCCGTCGCGGACGATCGGCGTCATGCCGAATATGCCGAGTGCCTCGCGCCCCGGCTCAACGCCGACGATCGACCTGCCGGTCTTAAGCGCCTCCACCACGGTTTGGCGGCGTCCCGAGACGTCGTCGCCGAAGACCTTCGGCGCGTGAACCCGGTAGAAAGAGATCGACGGGGGCACCTGGAACGTGATCAGCGGGATGCCCTGCGCGGTCAGCGCTTTCATCGGGGCCGCCAGCAGTGTCGCAAGCCCGTCGCGATCGCCCCGGGCGATGGCGTCGCCAACCGGCGGCAGCGCGGCGACCGCAGCACTGACCGCGAGCGCGGCGCGGCCTTCATAGTCGACCGCGGCGATGACGCTGTCATATTGCAGCTTCAATTGCTGTTCGAGCGCGAGCCGCATCAACGAGCGCTGCTGCAGGATCGAAAAAGTGCCGAGGATTCCGCAGGCCACCGCCACGGTCAGCGAAATGGCCAGAATCAGCCGGGCTGAAATCGATCGAAGCTTGAACATGAGGGATACCGACACTCCGCAGGAGGAAGATTCGGACAGTCCCAGAAACTGCTTAAGACGAGATTATGCCTGCAGGTAATTCTACGGAATCCTGCGCCTTGGGGCGCGCGCGTCGCCGCCCGCGCTAGGCCGTCGGTCCGCGCGGTATGGCGCTGGCGGTCAGGATCATCCGGCCGACGTCCTCGTAGTGGGTGTCCCGGCCCTGGATCTGCTGCGCGATGGCGTGCATGTCGCGAAACCGGCGCTCGAATTTGTTGGCCCTGAATACGGCGGTGGCGCCGGCCATGTGATAGGCGGCATCGACCACCGCGGCGGCCTGATGGATGGTCCAGGTCGAAGCCAGCCGAAGCGCGGCCCGGTGCTCCTCGGAGAGCTTTCCCGTCAGCGTGAGGTCGCGCCAGGCCTCGGCCGCCGACCCATAGATATAGGCCCGCGCCGCGCGCCAATTGCCCTCGGTGCGGCCGACAAGCCCCTGGACGGCATGATTCTCGCGCATCGCCTTGATGCCGACCGACGCCTTGCCGCGCGCCAACTCGATCGCCGCGTCCAGCATCGCACGCGCGACGCCGAGCGAGATCGCGGCGAAGCCCAGCCCGAACATGGTGAAGGTGGTGATCCCGTAGAGCGGCCCTGTTTCCCGCAGCGCGCTGAAATTGTCGCGCTGGGCTGCGAATTTTTCCGGAATGAACAGGTTGTCGACCGAATAGCTGTCGGTTCCGGTGCCGGAAAGGCCGATGACGTCCCAGACGTCATGCATGGTGGCGCTCGTCACCGGGAACAGGATCGTGCGTATTTCCGGCGTCCCGTTCGGGCCCATTCGCCTGGTGCCGTCGGCCTCGACGACCTGGACATGGGCGCCGAGCCAGCTCGCCTGCCGCGAGCCGGAGGCGAAATCCCAGCGCGCGGTGATCCGGTAGCCGCCGGGGATCACGTGCACCTCGTTGGCGATCGCACCCCAGGCGAGAATGCCGGGCGCCGTGTTGAAGATTTCGTTCGCCGCGTCCTTGTCGAGATAGGCGGCCGTCATACCGCAGACGTTGCACTGGCCGAGGCACCAGGCCGTGGAAGCATCGACTTTCGCGATCTCCTCCAGCACCTGCATGAAGATTTCGGGGGGCGCCTCGGCGCCGCCGAGGCTCTGCGGCAGCAGCACCCGGTAAAGCCCGTTCTCGATCAGGGCGGAAACCACCGGCGCGGTCAGCCGCCGCGTCCGCTCGATCTCGTCGGCCTCGCTCGCGATCAGCGGCGCCAGCGCCTGCGCGCGCTCGATCAGTCCAAAACCGGGAAGCTTGTTCATTGCGTTTCCTCGCCCCTTTTTTGGGTTTTTTGGTTGGCGAAGCCGCAATGGTGATCCATCTGGTGACGCGGATCAAGATGGGGGAGGGGCTATACTACTTGTCGGTCATTCCGGGGCGAGGCAAAGCCTCGAACCCGGAATCTCCAGATTCCGGGTCTGGTCCTTCGGACCATCCCGGAATGACATGTGGAATCAGCTGTCCACCTTCAGCGCGGCAATAAAAGCTTCCTGCGGGATGTCGACCTTGCCGAACTGCCGCATCTTCTTCTTGCCTTCCTTCTGCTTCTCCAGAAGTTTTCTCTTTCGCGTGATGTCGCCGCCGTAGCATTTGGCGGTGACGTCCTTGCGCAGCGCCCGCACGGTTTCGCGCGCGATCACCTTGCCGCCGATCGCGGCCTGGATCGGGATCTGGAACATGTGCGGCGGGATCAGTTCCTTCATCTTCTCGACCATGGCGCGGCCGCGGCCCTCCGCGCGGGTCTTGTGCACCAGCATGCTGAGCGCGTCGACCGGCTCGTTGTTGACCAGGATCTGCATCTTGACGAGATCCGCCGGCTTGTAGTCGGTCAGGTGATAGTCGAACGAGGCATAGCCCTTGGAGACTGACTTCAGGCGGTCGTAGAAATCGAACACCACTTCGTTCAGCGGCAGTTCGTATTTCACCATCGCGCGGTTGCCGACGTAAGTGAGTTCCTTCTGAGAGCCGCGACGGTCCTGGCAAAGCTTCAGGACGCTGCCGAGATATTCGTCGGGAGTGAGGATGGTGGCCTCGATCCATGGCTCCTCGATCTCGGCAATCTTCACCACGTCGGGCATGTCGATCGGGTTGTGGATCTCGATCATCTGCCCGTCGGTCAGATGCATCTTGTAGATCACCGACGGCGCGGTCGCGATCAGATTGAGATCGAATTCGCGGGACAGCCGCTCCTGGATGATTTCCAGATGCAACAGCCCGAGGAAGCCGCAGCGGAAGCCGAAGCCGAGCGCGGCCGAAGTCTCCATCTCAAAGGAGAAGCTGGCGTCGTTGAGCCGCAGCTTGCCCATCGCCGCGCGCAAAGTCTCAAAATCGTCGGCGTCGACCGGAAACAGGCCGCAGAACACCACCGGGATCGCTGGCTTGAAGCCGGGCAGCATCTCGGTCACCGGCTTTCTGTCGTCGGTGATGGTGTCGCCGACGCGGGTGTCGCCGACTTCTTTGATCGCCGCGGTGATGAAGCCGATTTCGCCGGGGCCGAGCTCGTCGATCTGCGTCATCTTCGGGGTGAAGAAGCCGACGCGCTCGACGTCGTAAGCCGCGTTGGTGCCCATCATCCGGATGCGCTGGCCCTTCTTCATGACGCCGTCGACGATGCGCACCAGAACCACGACGCCGAGATAGACGTCGTACCAGCTGTCGACCAGGAGCGCCTTCAGCGAGGCGTCGCGGTCGCCTTTCGGCGGCGGCAGCCGGTGCACGATGGCTTCCAGCACGTCGTCGATGCCGAGACCGGTCTTGGCCGAGATCATCACCGCATCGGAAGCGTCGATGCCGATCACGTCCTCGATCTGCTGCTTGACCTGGTCGGGTTCCGCCGCCGGCAGATCGATCTTGTTGAGCACCGGGACGATCTCGTGGCCGGCATCGAGCGCGTGATAGACGTTGGCAAGCGTCTGCGCCTCGACGCCCTGGCTGGCATCGACCACAAGCAGCGAGCCTTCGCAGGCCGCCAGCGAGCGCGAGACCTCATAGGCGAAGTCGACATGCCCGGGGGTGTCGATCAGATTGAGGATGTAGGTGTTGCCGTCCTTGGCCAGATAGGTCAGCCGCACGGTCTGGGCCTTGATGGTGATACCGCGCTCGCGCTCGATATCCATGGAATCGAGCACCTGTTCCTTCATCTCGCGCGCCTGCAGGCCCCCGGTGGTCTGGATCAGCCGGTCGGCGAGGGTCGATTTGCCATGGTCGATATGCGCAACGA
>JBAUUA010000773.1:0-3667 GCA_049582465.1 Bradyrhizobium sp.
ACCAGGCGCTGTTTTATGGCGATTACTTCGCCCGGCCCTCGAAGCGTTCGGGCGCCTGGATGACGTCGCTGCGCGACCAGCAGAAGCTCGACGGCGACGTCGCGCCGCTGGTCATCAATGTCTGCAACTTCCCAAAAGGCGTCGAAGGCGAGCCCTCGCTGCTGTCGCCGGATGACGCCAGGACGCTGTTCCACGAATTCGGCCACGGCCTGCATGGCATGCTGTCGGACGTGACCTATCCCTCTTTGTCGGGCACCTCCGTCTTCACCGATTTCGTGGAGCTGCCCTCGCAGCTCTACGAGCATTGGCAGGAGCAGCCTCAGGTGCTCAGGCAGTTCGCCCGGCACTACCAGACCGGCGAGCCCCTGCCGGACGACCTTCTGAAACGCTTCATCGCCGCGCGCAAATTCAACCAGGGTTTTGCCACGGTGGAGTTCGTCTCCTCGGCGCTGGTCGATCTCGAATTCCACACCCAGCCGGCTTCCGCGATCTCCGACGTGCGGGCGTTCGAGCGGCAGGAGCTGGAAAAGATCGGCATGCCCGCGGAGATCTCGCTGCGGCACCGGCCGACCCAGTTCGGCCATATCTTCTCCGGCGACAATTATGCGTCGGGCTATTACAGCTACATGTGGTCGGAGGTGATGGATGCCGATGCGTTCGGCGCCTTCGAGGAGGCCGGCGATATCTTCGATCCGGCGACCGCCAAGCGGCTGCACGACGACATCTATGCCTCCGGCGGCTCGCGCGATCCCGAAGACGCCTATGTCGCCTTCCGCGGCCGGGAGCCGGAGCCCGACGCACTGTTGCGCCGGCGGGGCCTTCTGGAAACGCCCGAGGCGGCCTGATGCGGCTTTGGCCGGGTCGTCTCAGCCCGGCCAGAAGCCGCGGATCAGCGGCATGAAGAAGATCGCCAGATTGATCGCAAAGCCGAGGCTCCACAGGATCGAGCGCAGCGTCGGCCGGTCGCCCAGATAGGTGAAGACATAGGCAATCCGCACGATCAGGAACAATATCGCCAGCTCATCGATCAGCCGCTGCGGGCCGGCGCGGAATTCCGCCAGCAGCACCGCGACGGCGAAAAACGGAAAGGCCTCGATGCCGTTCTGATGCGCGCCCAGCGCGCGTGCACGAAGGGGATCGGCATAGAAGGCGGGATCGCGCGGCTTGGCGTTGTCGAAACGGCGAAATCCGATCCATTTCACGGATGCGATCGTCAGCAGATAGAGCATCAGCGTTCCGAAAACGCACCATTCGGCGATCGTCATGGCTTCCCTCGACCCCGCGTCAGGGGATGACAGTATCGAAAGGGCCATTATCTTGACAAGGATAGCCCAACACGCCAAGCCACAGCGATCATGACAGCGATTGTTCCTATCGAAAGCGCAAAGCCCGCGGCGGCCGGAATAAGGCCGGAGCGCGTCGGCGTGCTCTTGGTAAATCTCGGCACCCCCGACACCGCCGATGCCAGGGGCGTGCGGGTCTATCTCAGGGAATTCCTGTCCGATCCCCGTGTGATCGAGGATCAGGGGCTGAAATGGAAGCTGGTGCTGAACGGCATCATCCTGCTCGTCCGTCCGCGCCGCAAGGCGCGCGACTACCTCAAGATCTGGAACACCGAGAAGAACGAATCTCCGCTGAAAACCATCACGCGCGCGCAGTCCGACAAGCTCGCTCGCAGCATCGCCGACCACGACCACATCGAGGTGGACTGGGCGATGCGTTACGGCAACCCGTCGATCCGCGCGGGGATCGAGGCGTTGACCGCGCGGGGCTGCGATCGCCTGCTGGTGGTGCCGCTCTATCCGCAATATTCCGCCGCGACGTCGGCGACCGTGTGCGACGAGGTATTCCGCGTGCTTGCCGGCATGCGCGCGCAGCCGACCCTGCGGGTGACCCCGCCTTATTACGACGACCCCGATTACATCGAGGCGCTGGCGGTCTCGATCAACGCGCACCTTTCGACCCTGCCGTTCCAACCGGAGCTGATCGTGGCCTCGTTCCATGGCATGCCGCAGGAATATGTCGACAAGGGCGATCCCTATCAGGCGCAATGCATCGCCACGACAGATGCGTTGCGCCAGCGCATGGGCCTGGATGCGTCGAAACTCCTTTTGACCTTCCAGTCGCGCTTCGGCTTCGATGAGTGGCTGAAACCCTACACCGACAAGACCATGGAGCGGCTGGCGAAGGAAGGCGTGCGCCGCATCGCGGTCGTAACCCCCGGCTTCTCCGCCGATTGCCTGGAAACGCTGGAAGAGATCGCGCAGGAAAACGCCGAGATCTTCAAGCACAATGGCGGCGAGCAGTTTTCCTTCATCCCATGCCTGAACGACAGCGAGCCCGGCATGGACGTCATCCGCCAGCTGGTGCTGCGCGAGCTTCAGGGCTGGATCTAGAGCGTTTTCGAGCGAAGTGGATGCCGGTTCGCGTGAAGAAAACGCGTCAAAACAAGACTCTAGAGCTTCGGTTCTGATTCAATCAGAACCGATCATGCTCTACGTTAACGACGCGGGATTTTCCGCCGGAATTCAGTCGTCATGCATCTGGCGGCCGGCAAACCCGGCCTTACCTTTGTTTGAAAAGCGCGGACTGAACCGGCGTGGCCGGTATGCAGACAAACAAGCGTGCGCCCGGGCGCGTTTCGTGCCGGGCATTGGAGGGTTCATGACCGGGTTTGATATTTTCGCCATCGCGCTGGTGCTGCTGGTTATTTTCACGCTGTTGGCCGGCATCAAGACGGTGCCGCAGGGATACGACTGGACCATCGAGCGGTTCGGCAAATACACCCGCACCTTGGCGCCGGGACTGAACATCATCGTCCCCTATTTCGACCGCGTCGGCCGCAAGATGAACATGATGGAGCAGGTGATCAACATTCCGGAGCAGGAGGTGATCACCAAGGACAACGCCACCGTGACGGTCGACGGCGTCGCCTTCTTCCAGGTGTTCGACGCTGCGAAGGCGAGCTACGAGGTTTCCAATCTCAATCAGGCCATCATCGTTTTGACCATGACCAATATCCGCTCGGTGATGGGCGCGATGGACCTCGACCAGGTGCTGTCGCATCGCGACGAGATCAACGAGCGGCTGTTGCGCGTGGTCGATGCGGCGGTGTCGCCCTGGGGGCTGAAGGTCAACCGCATCGAGATCAAGGATATCGTGCCGCCCGCCGACCTCGTGGAAGCGATGGGACGGCAGATGAAGGCCGAGCGCGTCAAGCGCGCCGACATCCTGCAGGCGGAAGGCCAGCGGCAATCGGAAATCCTCCGCGCCGAGGGCGCCAAGCAGGGCCAGATCCTGCAGGCCGAAGGCCGCAAGGAGGCCGCGTTCCGCGATGCCGAGGCGCGCGAGCGTTCCGCCGAAGCCGAGGCCAAGGCGACGCAGATGGTCAGCGAAGCCATTGCCAAAGGCGACGTCGCCGCGCTGAATTACTTTATCGCCGACAAATACATCAAGGCGTTCGGCCAGCTCGCGGACTCGCCGAACCAGAAGATCATCATGCTGCCGATCGAGGCGATGAGCATTCTGGGATCGCTCGCCGGCATCGGCGAGATCGCGAAGGCGACATTCGGGGAAAGCGCCATGTCGGCGCAGGCCGCCGCGCGCCGCGCCTCGGTGCCGCCGGTGGGGCCCGCCCCGCCGCCGGTGACGCCGCGGACATGAGGAT
>JBAUUA010000774.1:0-7127 GCA_049582465.1 Bradyrhizobium sp.
TGGCGCTGAGCTGGAATTTTCAGACCCTCAACGGCGCGAACGAGATCTTGCGAGACCTGAAGGCTAACGCGGGCCGCGCCGCGCCGCGCGGCTTCCGCATCGATGCCGACCGCGCCGCGCCACGCCGGGTGACCCGCGCCGGCACCAGCACGATCGAGACGATTTTCAAATTCGAAACCGCGCAAGGCCGCGGCAGCGGCATCCTGCGGCTGATCCCGGACTCAGCCGACGGCAACCGGCTGAAGGCCTGGACGCTGCTCACCGCGCTCGACGAATTGAAGGGCTTTGAGGAGCAACTCGGCGCGTCGCGGCCGCGCGGCCAATCCTACTCACGGGATTTTCGCGGGCCCAACTGGCTCGACCTGCGCAAGGCCGCGGCCGAATATGCCGATCGCGATCCGGTGGTGCTGGTGGTCGGCGGCGGCCAGGCGGGGCTTGCGATCGCGGCGCGCTTGAAGCAATTGCGGATCGACACGC
The DNA here is from genome assembly GCA_049582465.1 of Bradyrhizobium sp. Taxonomy (GTDB): domain Bacteria; phylum Pseudomonadota; class Alphaproteobacteria; order Rhizobiales; family Xanthobacteraceae; genus Bradyrhizobium. Next base: position 478 of record JBAUUA010000774.1, read on the forward strand.
TGATCGTCGACCGGGAGCTGCGCATCGGCGACAACTGGCGCAAGCGCTACCATGCGCTGACGCTGCACAACCAGGTCCAGGTCAATCACCTGCCCTATATGCCGTTCCCGCCGAACTGGCCGGTCTACATCCCCAAGGACAAGCTCGCCAACTGGTTCGAGACCTATGTCGACGCCATGGAGCTCAACTACTGGACCGGCACCGAGTTCGAGAGCGGCACCTATGACGAAGCGCAAGGACGCTGGTCGGTGGTGCTGCGGCGGGCCGATGGTTCGAAGCGCGTCATGCATCCGCGCCACGTCGTGATGGCCACCGGCGTCAGCGGCATTCCGAACCTGCCCGATATTCCCTCGCTGGAGAACTTTACCGGCACGGTGCTGCATTCCAGCCAATATGACGATGGCGAGGCGTGGAAGGACAAGCGCGCGATCGTGATCGGCACCGGCAATAGCGGCCACGACATCGCGCAGGACCTGCATTCCAGCGGCGCCGACGTTACGCTGGTTCAGCGCAGCTCGACCCTGATCACCAATATCGAACCCTCCGCGCAACTGGCCTACGCCGCCTATAACGAGGGAACGCTCGAGGACAACGACCTGATCGCGACCTCGATGCCGCTGACGCTGGCCAGGCGCAGCCACGTGATGCTGACCGAGCAATCCAGGAATCTGGACAAGGAGCTACTCGACGGGCTGGCGCGCGTCGGCTTCAAGCTCGATTACGGCGACGGCGGCACCGGCTGGCAGTTCAAATACCTCACCCGCGGCGGCGGCTATTATTTCAATGTCGGCTGCTCGGATCTGGTCGCCGGCGGCGCGATCAAGCTGATCCAGTTCGCGGACATCGAGTGCTTTGTCGCCGACGGCGTGCGGATGAAGGGCGGCGAGCGGCTTGCCGCCGACCTGATCGTGCTGGCGACCGGCTACAAGCCGCAGGAAGTCCTGGTGCGTAAACTGTTCGGCGACGAAATCGCGAACCGCGTCGGCCCGATCTGGGGTTTCGGCGAAGGCCAGGAACTGCGCAACATGTACAGCCGTACCCCGCAGCCCGGCCTCTGGTTCATCGCCGGCAGCCTCGCGCAATGCCGGATCAACTCGAAATATCTGGCACTCCAGATCAAGGCGATCGAGGAAGGGCTGCTGCCGCCGAGCGCATGAGATCCGACGACTTCAGGGCTCCTGATGATCCAGGATTTCCCGGACGATGAAGGATTCCGCGTGGCGCCAGGCCTTGTCGTTGTCGCCGCGGAAGGTGACGAGGCGATTAAACACGACATTCCGCGTTTTCACCTCGACAAGGTCAATTTTCGCCCACTGCACGAGCGTGCTCATCTTGTGAAAGCTGCTGATCAACAGGTACTCGGCGCCGGCCGCTTGCGCCATGCCGAGCAACTGCCCTGGATCGATATCGCCGATTGAACAGGCGTTGGGCGGGCAATCCAGCGTGACGTTTCGCACCTTTCCGCTCGCCACCAGGTCCGTGCGCAACGACGCTTCGAATTCGCGCAGGCGTCGAAAGTGGTCGGCGCTCTGATCGGCAACCTCGCCCGAGGTGTCGACATACTGGATTTCGGCAACCGCCAGGACGGGCGCCTCGCCTTGCGCCTGGCTTTGCAGAGCCGGACCGGTCGAGAAAAAGGCTGCGACGACCAAAACGAGGCCTGCTGACCGTAGTTTCATCGGCGTTTCCATGGCAACGGGTTCCTGTTTGCGATGCGGCTTGTTCGTCCCGTTACAACCATCCAGCCTATCACAGACGGCTTTAACGCGGGCGCGGGTTTCACTGTTCCAATAGACGGCGCTGAATCAGCCAGCGCGCTCCACGGCTCCAGGCCGAGTTGGCGCCCGCGCGAAGGTCGGTCTGCTCGACATCGACCAGCGCTCCGGATCTGGCGTCGCGGATCTTGTAGGTGACCGCGTAGTCGGTCCGGCTGATGCGCGTGACGATCCCGATCATGGACTGGTCCGCGTTGAGGCCGGCGGCGATCCTGGCTTCGCACCCCTCGCAATCGTGCAATTTGCCTGCCTTGGCCGCGTCGTCGCTCACGGCGCCGACGTCGACCAGCTGGTAGCGGCCGGATTGCGCTATCAGCCGGCGCGCCTCTTCGGTCGAAAGCCGCAACTGTTCGCGGTCGATGTCGTCGGGAGGAGTGTACGCCGCGGCGGCGCTGAAATCCTCCAGTTCAAACGGAAACACGGCAAGCCTGATGGGCCGCGACGCGGCGGGATCGTCCGCCTTCGCGACTGCGAACCCTGCAAGCGCCATGACGGGAACAAGGATGAAGGCAATTCCGCGCATGGATGAACTCCGAAGCTGCCAAATCGCCGCCATATCGCCCGATCCGTTCCCTTCGCGAAACGGCGGCTTTCCCTGGATTGACCGGGTGAAATGCCCGATCTAGCCTCGGTAAGCTTTCTTCCCGACGAAATTTGCTTCTAAATGCGATGGACATGGGAGGGAGCTTGCAACAGGTCCCCGACTCCGTGGCGGGCCCCGTGCGCGCCATCGATCTGAAGCTGCGGCTGACATTGCGCGTCGCGGCGCTGGCGACGGTTTGCTTCCTTGCGGTAGCGGCCTATGTGCTGGTTGACAGCGACCGGGCCACCCGGGCGAAGGCGAGCCGCATTGCCGAAATCGTCGCCAAGGATATCTCGTTGCAGCAGGCGCAGGTGCAATGGTTTTCGCTGTCGCCCGACCGGACGCCCGATCTGCAGCGGGTGGCGGCGCCGCTGATGGAGCCGGGCCTGTGCATCGCCTATCGAAACAATGCCGGTGATTTCCGCCAGGGCCTTTGCAGCGGCGCACTCGCCGACGAGACCGTCGCCCCCGAAAGTTTCGCCGCGCTCTATCGCGCGATCTTTCATCCCGGCCAGCCGGTCTCGATGCCGCTTCTCGTCGAGGGCAAGACCGAGGGCGTCGCGGTCGCGACCTTCGACCCTGCCACGCAGATCGGCCAGAGCTGGCGCGAGACGAGCCGCCTGCTCTCGATCATGGCATTCGCCCTCGCCGGGCTTTGTCTTGCGGTCTACGCCGCGCTCGCGCGCGCGCTGCGGCCGACGCATGTCATTCGTACCGGGCTGACGCGGCTTGCGGCGAACGATCTTTCCGCGCGCCTGCCCAGTTTCGATCTCGCGGAGCTGTCGGCCATTTCCGACGTCTTCAACGCGCTGGCGCAGAAGCTGCAGGCTACGCTTGCCGAACGCAACGCGTTGACGCGAAAGCTCATCGCCGTGCAGGACGAGGAGCGGCGCCATCTTGCCCGCGAATTGCATGATGAATTCGGCCAGTCGCTCACCGCCATCGCCGCGCAGGCCGCCGCCGCCGCCCATACGGCGGAACGGGAATGCCCGCCGCTGCTCGAGGAATGCCGGGGCATCTCGCGCACGACGGCGGGCATGATGGACAAGTTGCGCGGCGCGCTGGTGCGCCTGCGCCCGCCCGATGTCGAGGAACTCGGCCTCACGCTGAGCCTGGAAAGCCTGGTTGCGAGCTGGAACGGGTTCGGAAAAGGCCGCACCCGGTTCGATATCGCGGTCATCGGCAAGGTCGACGATCTGCCGCCGAGCGTCTGCGCCAGCCTCTATCGCATCGCGCAGGAGGCGATCACCAATGCGGCGAAGCACGCGCATGCGAGGCGCGTGCGACTGCGCCTCGAGGCGGGACACGCCGACATCGTCCTGAGCGTCGAGGACGACGGCGAGGCCAGGGACGGAAGCCTCGCGCCGAAGGCTGGCATGGGACTTCTCGGCATGCAGGAGCGGGTCGTTTCGCTCGGCGGGACGCTGCGTTTCGAGCGGCCGGCGGCGGGCGGCGCCCGGCTTGTCGCGACCATCCCCAATATGGGAGCCGAACCTTGAGCAGGGCCGACGCGAGGGGGGTCACGCGCGTCATGCTGGCGGACGATCATGCCATCGTGCGCGAGGGCTATCGCTCGCTGCTGCACAAGCAGGATCGCCTCCAGGTCGTGGCCGAGGCCGGCGACGGCGCCGAGGCCTATCGCGTCTACAAGGAAGCCAGGCCCGACCTCGTCATCATGGACATATCGATGCCGGGAATCGGGGGGATCGAGGCGATCCGACGAATCCGGCAATGGGACAATGCCGCGCGTATCCTCGTCTTCACCATGCACCAGAGCGCCGCCTATGCGGTGCAGGCGATCAAGGCGGGCGCACGCGGCTTCGTCACGAAAAGCAACCCGCCGGAAGCGCTGTTGCGCGCGATCGCCGAGATCATGGCCGGGCGCATCGCGCTCAGCCCCGATATCGACCACGAACTCGCCATCAACCGGCTCGCCGACGAACCTTCAGCCGTCGACGTGCTGAGCCCGCGGGAATTCGAGATCCTGCGCATGTTGCTGGCCGAAAAATCCGTCGATGATATCGCCGAGACCTTGCATATCAGCGTCAAGACCGCAGCCAACACCCGCTATTTGATCCGCGCCAAGCTCGGCGTCGCCTCCGACATCGAACTGGTACGCCTCGCGCTTCGCCAGCGGATCATCGCCGCGGAGGATATTGATAGCTAGCGCATTCGGCTGGAATCAATTTTTATCCGCGGGTTCCGCTCACCTCTCCCATCGGGAGAGGTCGGCGCGTAGCGCCGGGTGAGGGGTTGCGGTCCCTCACTAGACCTGCGCCCCCTCACCTGAATTGCTGCGCAAATCGACCTCTCCCCGATGGGGAGAGGTGAACGTAACGCGGGCGGACAGACTCAATCAAAACTCATCTCGCCCGCACCCTTCGGCCTCACTCCGCCTTGATGTTGGAGGCCTTGATGATCGGCCACCAGCGCTCAGTCTCGGCCTTCTGGAATGCCCGCAACGCCTCCGGCGATTGCTGCGCAAGCGGCGTGATCTGGATGCCGAGATCGTCCAGGCGCTTCTTCACCGCGGGATCGGCGAGCACCTGCACCAGCGTCGCATTGAGCTTCGCGATGACGTCCTTCGGCGTGTCCCTGGGCACCCACAAGCCGTACCAGAGCGAAGCGAAGAAACCCGGCAGTCCGGCCTCGTCCGCGGTCGGAATGTCCGGCGACGACGGCAGCCGCGTCCGCCCCGTGATGGCGAACGGCTTGACGCTGTGGGACGCGACCAGCGACTTGAAGTTCGAGGACGGCTCGACCATGAAATCGATCTGTCCTGCCAGCAGATCCTGCATCGCCGGCGCATTGCCGCGATACGGCACGAACTGAAATTTCGTGCCGGTCTCCTTCTGGAACGATATTCCCGCGAGATGACCGGTCGCGCCGACGCCGGCGATGCCGACCGACGCCTTGTCGGGGTTGGCCCTGAGCCAGGCGATCAGCCCCTTCAGGTCGTCCGCCGGCAAATCCTTCTTGCCGACGATCAAGAGCGGCTCGCTGCCGATCTGGATCACCGGCTCGAGATCCCTGAACAGATCGAAGGACAGCGCGTAAAGCCCGCCGGTCAGCATATGCGTGGTCGAGGTGCCTATCGAGAGCGTATAGCCGTCGGCGGGCGAGCGCACGGCGCGGCCGACGCCAATGCTGCCGGCGGCGCCCGCGACGTTCTCGATGATGACGGGCTGGCCCAGGATCGGCCGCATCTTCTCGGCCAGGAAGCGGGCCAGCGTGTCGGTGGCGCCGCCGGCCGGAAACGGCACGATCATGGTGACCGGATGCGCCGGGTAGTCCTGCGCGGCGGTGATGCCGGTCCATGACAGGCCGAGGATGGAAGCAACCGTCACCGCCAGCCATTTGCGCATCAGTTCCCCCCGGATGAAGCGTTGTCAGGCATTCTAGCGTATTTTGGCGCGTAGCGCGCGCCGATCAGACCTCGCCCAGCACCTCGCGCCGCCGTTGTTCCGATTCCTCCGCATAGCGCCGCATCGCGTGGGCTTCGCTCAGAACCCCGATCGGCCGGTGCTCACCATCGATATCGACCACGGCGAGCGACTCCGCCTCGGCGGCGTCGAACACGGCGATGGCCTCCTGGATGTTCATGCCGGGATGCAGCACGACATCGCGAAAATGCAGAATGCCGATCAGGCCCTTGTCCGCCTCGATGTCCGGCGCGTGCGCGTCGGCGACCAGCGCGAGGCCGACATAGCGGCCCGATCCGTCGACCGCGACCACCTGGTTTTTCGATCCCAGCGGGAATTTCTCGCGGAATTCCTCGATGCCCATGTTGGCGTTCACGGTGGCGAGGTCCTGCCGCATCAGGCTGCGCACCGTGAGGTCGCGGATCCAGCCGATGTCGGCGGCGCTGCGGATCGTCTCGCCGCGCAGATGCAGCCGCCAGGTCGCGAAGGAGTAGCCGAACAGTTCGCGGGTGATCTGGGTCGAGATGATGACCGCGACCAGCACCGCGGTGGTGAGCCAGAGATTGCCGGTCGATTCCAGCGCGATGAACGACATCGTCAGCGGTCCGCCGATGACGGAGGCCGACAGCGCGCTCATGCCGATGATGGCGTAGACGTTCGGGCTGAGGTGGAGGCCCGGCCAGATCACGTCGAACGCGCCGGCGAACAGATGACCGCCGAGCGCGCCCAGAAACAGCGTGGCGAAGAACAGGCCGCCGCGAAAGCCCGATCCAAGCGAGATCACCGAGGCGATCGCCTTCAGGACGAAGATGGTCGCCAGCACCGTCAACGGAATGGACACGAATCCGGCAAAATGCAGCGCGCCATGCC
>JBAUUA010000775.1:0-2848 GCA_049582465.1 Bradyrhizobium sp.
TAATTCGGTGCCGCCCGGCATGGAGCCGGGGCTCGAGGCGGTGAGCTATTACGATCCGCCCAACATGACCTATCCGTTCGGGGCGTATCTCTGTGTGATGAACATCGACGTCGATACCGGGGTCTACAAGATCAAGCGCTTCTACGCGCTGGACGATTGCGGCACCCGCATCAACCCGATGATCATCGAGGGCCAGGTCAATGGCGGGCTGACCGAAGCCTTCGCGATCGCGATGGGACAGGAAATCCGCTACGACGAAGGCGGCAACGTGGTGACCGGCTCGTTCATGGATTTCTTCATGCCGACCGCGGTCGAGACGCCGCACTGGGAGACCGACTTCACGGTGACGCCGTCGCCGCATCACCCGATCGGCGCCAAGGGCGTCGGCGAGAGCCCGAATGTCGGCGGCGTGCCGGCGTTCTCCAACGCCGTCAACGACGCCTTCTCGTTCTTAGGGTCGACCCACATCCAGATGCCCCACGACTACTGGCGCAACTGGAAAGCGGCGAAGAGTTTGGGAGTGTTCGCGGCGTGATCCCTCTAAGGAGGGCGACTTGAGAAGCACCAACCGTCATTGCGAGCGCAGCGAAGCAATCCATGTTGCCAGGTAAGGAAAGAATGGATTGCTTCGTCGCTATGCTCCTCGCAATGACGACGGAGAAGCAATGAAAACCCGCGATGAGATCGCGCAGGCGCTGGCGGCGTCCGGCTATATCGCCGACGGCGAGCTTGCGACCGCGATCTCGCTGATGCAATTGCTGCGGCGTCCGCTCTTGCTCGAAGGCGAGGCGGGCGTCGGCAAGACCGAGGTGGCCAAGGCGCTCGCCGCCGTGCACGACACCGAGCTGATCCGGCTGCAATGCTATGAGGGCCTCGACCAGTCGGCAGCACTTTATGAATGGAACTACCAGCGGCAGCTGCTCTCGATCCAGGCGCATCGCGGCGAGGACGCCGACGCCATCGAGGACCAGATCTTTTCGGAAAAGTACCTGCTGGAGCGGCCGCTGCTGGCGGCGATCCGGCGGACAAAACCGCCGGTGCTGCTGATCGACGAGATCGACCGCGCCGACGACGAGTTCGAGGCGTTCCTGCTCGAACTGCTGTCGGATTTCCAGGTATCGATCCCCGAACTCGGCACGATCCGGGCGACCACGATCCCCCATGTGGTGCTGACCTCGAACGGCACCCGCGAGCTCTCCGATGCGCTGCGCCGCCGCTGCCTCTATCATTATGTCGACTATCCCGATGTCGACCGCGAGGCGCGCATCATCATGGTGCGGATCGACGGCGCGACCGCCTCGCTGTCGCTGCAGATCGCGCGCATGGTCGAAGGCATCCGCAAGGAGGAGCTGCGCAAGGTGCCGGGCGTGGCCGAGACGCTCGACTGGGCCGCGGCGCTGGTCGGGATCGGCGTGCACGACCTCCTGGAAACGCCCGAGACCGTGCACGAAACCCTGATGTGTCTGCTGAAAACCCATGAGGACAAGTCGCGCATGACCCGCGAGGTGACGGAACGCATCCTGGGGAAGGTCGCATGAGCTGTTGCGGCGACAGTCCCGGCTATGATGAGCTCGACGAGGTATCGAAACTCGTCGCGACCAAGCTCGCCGCGTTCCTCAGGACGTTGCGCGACAGCGGCTTTGCCGTTGGCCCCAGGGAAGGCCAGGACGCGGCGTCGCTGATGGCGGCGGGCTATGCGGAAAAACCGGGGCTGCTGCGGTCCGCGTTCAAGCATCTGTTTTCGGCGCGCAAGACCGACTGGGACCGCTTCGACGGGCTGTTCGACGCGTTCTGGCTGGGCAAGCGCGCCCGCTCGCGGTCCCTCACGGTCGGCTCGACCAAGGCGGCCAACAGCCCGTCGCTGAAGAGCCTGCAGGACACGCGGTCGCAGCCTGCCGCAAGCGAGGCCACCGATCAGGTGCCCTCGGCCGACGAGGCGCCGGAGGGGCGCGGCGGCGAAGGCCGCATGGAAGGCGCCTCGCGCGCCGACAATCTTTCCGACATCGATTTCCGCAAGATGGCCGATCCCGACCAGATCGAGGCGGCGCACGAGGTCGCGGCGCGACTGGCAAGAACCATGCGCACGCGGCTGACCCGGCGGGATCTCGCGCGGCGGCGGGGTTATCGGCTCGATCTGCGCCGCACCATCCACAGCAATATCAGCCATGGCGGGGTGCCGATCAGTCTCGTCAAGCGGCAGCGCAAGGAAAAGCCGCTGCGGCTGGTGATGCTGCTCGACGCCTCCGGCTCGATGAGCATGTACACCGGCGTGTTCCTGCGCTTCATCCACGGCGTGCTCGACGAGTTTCGCGAGGCCGAAGCGTTTCTGTTTCACACAAGGCTCGCCTACGTCTCCGACGCGATGAAGGAAAAGGATCCGGCGCGCGCGCTCGACCGGCTCTCGATCATGGCGCAGGGCGCCGGCGGCGGCACCAAAATCGGCGAGAGCCTGCAGACCTTCAACCGTTGGCATGCCGCGCGCGTGCTGCATTCGCGCTCCTGCGTGATGATCGTCTCCGACGGCTACGAGACCGGCGATGCCGCGCTGCTCGGCCGCGAGATGGCGGCACTTAGCCGGCGCTGCCGCCGCATCGTCTGGCTCAATCCGATGATGGCGTGGGAGGGCTATGCGCCCGAAGCCGCCGGCATCAAGGCCGCACTGCCCCATGTCGATCTCTACGCGCCCGCCAACACGCTGAAAAGCCTCGGCGAACTCGAACCCTATCTGGCGAAGCTGTGAGGATTGATCGATGAGATTGAGCAACGCAAGTGAAGGTGACTTGACCTCTCCCATAGGGAGAGGTCGGCGCGTAGCGCCGGGTGAGGGGTTACGCTCTCTCGTTAGAGG
>JBAUUA010000776.1:0-4338 GCA_049582465.1 Bradyrhizobium sp.
GGGCGCGCATTAGCGCGAACCCGGGATCTCGCTCCGCAATGACCGACAGTCTGTCACTCCACCGCCGCGTGCACGAGGTCGCGCAGCAGGGTGCGGATATAATGACGCTGGGCCGGGCCCTGCATCATGAACACGACGAACATCTGTTCGACCGGATCTATCCAGAAGAACGTCCCGGCCATGCCGCTCCAGAAGAATTCGCCAAGCGACCCCGGGACTGGCGCCAGGCCCTTGGCGGTGCGCACCGCGAAGCCGAGACCGAAGCCGTGGCCGGCCGGCATCAGGATAGAGTCGGCCTTGATGGTGGGACCAAGGTGATCGGACGCCATCAGCTCCAGCGTCTTCCGGCCGATAAGCCTGACGCCGTCGAGCACGCCGCCGTTGAGCAGCATCTGGCAAAAGCGGGCGTAGTCCATGGTGGTCGAGACCAGGCCGCCGCCGCCGGACTCCATCACCGGCTTTTCCAGCATGTTGAAGAGTTCCACCTTCTCGCCGCTCCAGGGATCGACCGGGAACGGCTCGGCGAGCCGGCCGGCGTTTTCGGGGCCGGTGTGGAACGCGGTTTCGGTCATCTGCAGCGGCGCCAGGATCCGCTCGGTCAGGAACGCGGCGAGCGGCTGGCCGGAAACGATCTCGATGATACGGCCGAGAATGTCGGTGGAGCGACTGTAGTTCCACTCGGCGCCGGGCTGGCACACCAGCGGCAGGCTGGCGACGAGCGCGGCGTGTTCGGCGTTGGTGATCTTGCGGCTGCGCAGCCGCGACTGCTGATACATCTGCTGCACCAGGCCATTGCCGGTATGGTCGTAGGTGATGCCCGAGGTGTGCCGCAACAGGTCCTGAATCGTCATGACCCGCTTGAGCGGCACGAGATCGAGCTTGCCGTTGGTCTCGATGCCGACCTTCTGGTCGGCGAATTCCGGGATGAATTTCGCGACGGGGTCGCTGAGCACGAAGTGGCCTTCCTCGACCAGCATCATGATGCCGACCGAGACGATCGGTTTTGTCATGGAGAAGATGCGGAAGATCGAATTGTGCGCCATTGGCGCGGACGCCGCCGGGCTCTGCCGGCCCAGCGCCTCGAACCAGCCGATCTGGCCGCGCCGGGCCACCATCACGGTCGCGCCGGGGAGGGTTCCCTTGTCGATCTCGCGCTTGAAGGCGTCCGACAACCGCTGCAGCCGGACCGGCGAAAGGCCGAGCGCTTCAGGTTTTCCTTGCGGCAACGGGGGCGTTTGCGGGGCGGTGGGGTGTTTGGCGGCGGCTTGCGGGGTCATGGTCTCTCCCTTTGCTCTTGCTTGGCTTGGGCCGAAGTCTGGCGCAGAACGGCCGGGTTGAACAGGGCGCTGGCCGCGCTTCGCCCTTGCAATCGGGGCAGTCCCTATGCTTGAAACGGCGCGGATCGGCGGTGACGTCAGGTCTCACAGGAGTGTAGCTCAATTGGTAGAGCACCGGTCTCCAAAACCGGGGGTCGCAGGTTCGAGCCCTGCCACTCCTGCCAGCCGAGTCCCTGGCAACCAAGTCCCTGCCTAAGCCCTTGATTTTGACCGTTCCGGGTGCGGCGCCCCCGGGCGGATTCCAGAGCGGCCGGTTCCGGCTCACCTTGACCTTTAGCCTCGCCCGCAGTACATAGCCGCCACCTGCTGCCGGCCCGCTTCACGCGGATATCCGGCGCGGCTTTGAAATCCCCCGAACAATCGAGCCCGCTTGCCGGCTCAACCTTCGAGACGAGGGCTGGGCTCAAGAGGGCTGTTCGGATTCACGAAACCTGGAAATCGTCCACCAACGCGGATCACATACAACGATGGCTTTCAGCCCGTTCAAATTCCTGCAGGAAGTGCGCTCGGAGACCGCCAAGGTCACCTGGCCGACCCGCCGCGAGACGACGATCACCACCATCATGGTGTTCGTGATGGTGGCGCTGGCTTCGATCTTCTTTTTCGCCGCGGATCAGATCATCCGCTATCTCGTCACCACCATACTGATGATGCATTGATGGCAAGCGCCGGAACCCAAACCATGGATAAGCGCTGGTATATCGTCCACGCCTATTCGAACTTCGAGAAGAAGGTCGCGGAATCGATCCGCGAGCAGGCCAAGCAGCGCGGGCTTGAAGAGCTGTTCGAGCAGGTGCTGGTGCCGACCGAAAAGGTCACCGAAGTGCGCCGCGGCCGCAAGGTCGACGCCGAGCGCAAGTTCTTCCCGGGCTACGTGCTGGTCAAGATGAAGCTGACCGACGAAGCCTTCCACCTCATCAAGAATACCCCGAAGGTGACGGGCTTCCTCGGCGCGGAAAACAAGCCGATGCCGATCTCGGAAGCCGAGGCGATGCGGATCCTGCACCAGGTGCAGGAAGGTGTGGAACGCCCGAAGGCGTCGGTGTCGTTCGAGATCGGCGAGAATGTGCGCGTGGCCGACGGCCCGTTCGCGTCGTTCTCCGGAGTGGTCGAGGAAATCGACGAGGCGCGCTCGCGCGTGAAGGTCGCGGTGTCGATCTTCGGCCGCGCCACGCCGGTCGAACTGGAATTCGGTCAGGTCGAGAAGGTCTGATCGTTGACCCCTTTACCCGCGGGAGCGGGGAAAGGGAGAAGAGCCGTGGGAGGAGACGGATGATCGCCAGTCATCCGTTGAACCGCACCACGGTCCTGTGAAGCGTCCGGGCTGGTCCGGAGCAACATGAGGAGTGACACATGGCGAAGAAAGTGACCGGATACCTGAAATTGCAGGTGCCGGCCGGTGCGGCGAATCCTTCGCCCCCGATCGGCCCCGCGCTTGGTCAGCGCGGCCTCAACATCATGGAATTCTGCAAGGCGTTCAACGCGCAGACGCAGAAGGAAGAAAAAAATACCCCGATTCCGGTGGTGATCACGATCTACGCCGATCGTTCGTTCACCTTCGAGATGAAGACGCCCCCGATGTCGTTCTTCCTCAAGCAGGCCGCCAAAATTCAGTCCGGCTCGAAAGCTCCGGGCCGCGACAAGGCCGGCGCGGTGACCAAGGCGCAGGTGCGCGAGATCGCCGAGAAGAAGATGAAGGACTTGAATTGCGATACCATCGAGTCGGCCATGAAGATGGTCGAGGGCTCCGCCCGTTCGATGGGTCTGGAAGTTGCGGGGTAACGGGTCATGGCAATCGGAAAACGTTTGAAGAAGGCCCGCGAGGGTGTCGATCGCGAGAAGCTTTATCCGCTCGCGGAGGCCGTCAAGATGGTCAAGGAGCGCGCCAAGTCGAAGTTCGACGAGACCATCGAGATTGCAATCAATCTCGGCGTCGATCCGCGTCATGCCGACCAGATGGTCCGCGGCGTGGTGACTTTGCCGAACGGCACCGGCCGCACCTTGCGCGTCGGCGTGTTCGCGCGCGGCGCCAAGGCGGAAGAGGCCAAGGCCGCGGGCGCTGACGTCGTCGGTGCCGAAGACCTGGTCGAGAAGGTGCAGGGCGGTCAGATCGATTTCGACCGCTGTATCGCCACTCCCGACATGATGCCGCTGGTCGGCCGCCTCGGTAAGGTGCTCGGCCCCCGCGGCATGATGCCGAACCCGAAGATCGGAACCGTGACCATGGACGTCACCTCGGCCGTGAAGGGCGCCAAGGGTGGCTCGGTCGAGTTCCGCGTCGAGAAGGCGGGCATCGTGCAGGCCGGCGTCGGCAAGGCGTCGTTCTCTGAAGAGAAGCTGGTGCAGAACGTCAAGGCGCTCGCGGACGCGGTCGCCAAGGCGAAACCGGCGGGCGCCAAGGGCACCTACATCCAGCGCGTGGCGGTTTCCTCCACCATGGGCCCGGGCGTCAAGGTCGAGCCGGGCACGCTGCTCGGCTAAGGCCGGCGTGAAAGAATGAGTTAAAGAGGGCGGGACGGGGAAACCTGTTCCGCCCTTTGTTGTCTGAGGTGAGGAAATCGGCCAATGCTCAACAAGGTCCTGATCTATTCGCGCTTTCCAAAGGCTTTGATGCTGCGCATCGGCGAGCGGTTCGAGCTGATGGATGGCGGTGGAAAGCCGCCCGGTGAGGTTTTCACCGCCGATCAGCTCAAAGGCGTGCGCGCGATGATCACCGCCGGCGGCACGCCGCTTGGCGGGGCGATGATGGACACGATGCCGAAGCTCGGCGCCATCGTGTGCTACGGCACCGGCTATGACGGCGTCGATCTCGCGGCTGCGGCCAAGCGCGGAATTGCGGTCGGCCACAGTCCGGGCGCGAATGCTGCCTCTGTTGCCGATATCGCCGTGACCCTGATGCTGGCGGTGACGCGGCGGTTGTTGCCGGCAGACCAATATGTCCGCGGCGGCAACTGGGCCGCGGCAAAGCCGTCGCCGCTGATGCGGCCGCAGCCGGGCAATC
>JBAUUA010000777.1:0-2279 GCA_049582465.1 Bradyrhizobium sp.
GGTGGTTATGGGTCCCTGCTTTCGCAGGGACGACGAAAACGGCGTTCCTTGACTCGCTGCATTGCCGCGCCCAAAACGATCGGCAAATCCAATGGAGGCAACATGTTCAAGGATCTGTTCTCGCTCAAGGGCCGCATCGCATTGGTGACGGGGGGATCGCGGGGCATCGGCAAGATGATCGCGGCCGGCTTCCTCGCCCAGGGCGCGGCCAAAGTCTACATCACCGCACGCAAGGCCGGCCCCTGCGAGGCGACCGCCAAGGAGCTTTCGGCCGAATATGGCGGCGAATGCATCGCGCTGCCGATCGATATTTCGACTATGGCCGGCGTCGAGATGCTGGCGGCTGAAATCAGGAAGCGCGAGCCGAAGCTGGATATCCTGGTCAATAACGCCGGCGCGGCATGGGGCGCGGATTTCGACGAATTTCCGGAAAGCGGCTGGGACAAGGTGATCAACCTAAACCTCAAGACGCCGTTCTTCCTGACCAAGGCGCTGGCGGCCCCCTTGCGCGCCGCCGCAAGCGCCGAGAGGCCCGCCAAGGTCATCAACATCGCCTCCATCGACGGCATCTTCGTCAACCCGCTGGAGACCTATTCCTACGCCGCCAGCAAATCGGGCCTGATCCACCTCACCCGCCGGATGGCGGCGAAGCTGATCAAGGATCATGTCGTGGTGACGGGGATCGCGCCGGGACCGTTCAAGTCGGACATGAACAAGGCCGCGCGCGACAATGCCGACGAGGTGGCCACCCGCGTGCCGTCGGGACGCATCGGCACCGACGAGGACATGGCGGGTGCGGCGATCTATCTCGCCTCGCGCGCCGGCGACTACGTGGTCGGCGCCACCATCGCGGTCGACGGCGGCATCGTCTATGCCAATCCGGGGATCAAGGGCGACGGGTGGGATTGAGGTGGCCGCGTAGCCGCGCCGCAAGCTCCGCCGTCATCCTGAGGTGCGCGCCCTTGCGCGCCTCGAAGGATGGCCACAGACACCGCCCGCCGTCGTCCTTCGAGGCTCGCTGACGCTCGCACCTCAGGATGACGGCTCACTGGCAGCGCGGCACAAGTCTCACGTCTCGATCTTCACATATTCGAAATCGCCGGGCTTGTTGTCGATGCCGACCTTGGGCGGCGAGATCCACGGCGCGTAGCCGCCGATTTCGGTCACCGGCGTCATCAGCGAACTGATAAAATCGCCATCCTCGGTGGAAGGCAGCCAGTCGCTCTTGCGCTTGTTCCAGGTGGCGTCGTCGATCAGGATGCCGTCCGGCGTGGCGTGGATATCCTTGAATTCGCCGATGGCGCGGTGGAAGGCGACGTTGGGCAGCGCCAGCTTGAAGTCGTAGCCTGCCGTGGAGATGATCTTGTTCCAGCGCAGCATGCCCTTGACGCAGTCCTGGCTGTAGTCGTCGCGCAGCCGCATGTTGAGCGCGGTCAGCGCCGGCTCGTCGACCCGCTTGATCTCGCCGTTGACCAGCTTGAGCACCGGATAGGTGTCGTGCTCGAGGCGGTGATCGTCCTTGATCTGGGTCTCGTGGTAGCGGCCCTTGATGCCGGAGTTGAAGGCGTTGGCGGCGTTGGTGGACACTTCCGAGCCGAACAAATCGAGCGACAGCGTGTAGTGCAGGTTCAGTTTCTTCTGGATGGTCGGAAGGTCGATCACGCCGAGCGCGCGGACCTTGGCGATGTCGGTGGGATCGCTGATCCCGGCCTCCCGCATCGCCTCGCAGGTCCGCTGCACGATGCGGCTGATGCCGGTCTCGCCGACGAACATGTGGTGGGCTTCCTCGGTCAGCATGAAGCGGCAGGTGCGCGACAAGGGATCGAAGCCGGACTGCGCCAGCGAGTGCAACTGCATCTTGCCGTCGCGGTCGGTGAAATAGGTGAACATGAAGAACGACAGCCAGTCCGGCGTCGCCTCGTTGAAGGCGCCGAGCATGCGCGGGCTATCGGCATCGCCGGAGCGGCGGCGCAACAACTCGTCGGCCTCCTCGCGGCCGTCGCGCCCAAAGTATTTCTGCAGGAGGTAGACCATCGCCCAGAGATGGCGGCCTTCCTCGACATTGACCTGGAACAGGTTGCGCAGGTCGTAGAGCGAGGGCGCGGTCTTGCCGAGATGGCGCTGCTGCTCGACGGAAGCCGGCTCGGTGTCGCCCTGGATCACGATCAGCCGGCGCAGCATGGCGCGGTATTCGCCGGGCACTTCCTGCCAGGCCGGCTCGCCATAATGCTCTCCGAAGGGAATCGTGCGGTTTTCCTCCTGGGGAGCCAGGAGAATGC
>JBAUUA010000778.1:0-3199 GCA_049582465.1 Bradyrhizobium sp.
ATGCTGATGACTTTTCACGACCAGACGCCGTTGCGGCGGGTCGAGGAAATGCGCGCCGACTTCGTCGCCAATGCGAGCCACGAACTGCGCACGCCGCTCGCGGCGTTGTCGGGATTCATCGACACGCTGCAGGGGCCGGCCAAGGACGACGCCAAGGCGCGCGAGCGCTTCCTCGGCATCATGCATGCCCAGGCGACCCGGATGGCGCGGCTGATCGACGATCTGTTGTCGCTGTCGCGGGTCGAGCTGTCAGCCCATGTCCGCCCCGATACGCTGGTCGATATCGTCCCGATCATCCGGCAGGTCGCCGACGGGCTCGAGCCGCTGGCGCGGGAGCGTCAGGTCACGATCGATATCCAGCTGCCGGAGACGCCGGTCGTGATCGCCGGCGACCGCGAGGAACTGCTGCGGCTGTTCGAGAACCTGGTCGAGAACGCGCTGAAATACGGCGCCTCGGGCGGCGAGGTCATCGTCTCGCTGGTCTCGGCGGTGTCGGGCGAGGGGGTGCCGGAAGTGCGGGTCATGGTGCGCGATTTCGGCCCCGGCATCGCGCCCGAGCACCTGCCGCGGCTCACCGAGCGGTTCTACCGGGTGGACGTCGGCGACAGCCGCGCGCAGGGCGGTACGGGGTTGGGTTTATCGCTGGTCAAACATATCGTTAGCCGGCACCGCGGCCGGCTTTTGATCGAAAGCGTGCCCAAACAGGGGGCCACCTTTACCGCCTGTTTTCCCCAGGCCAAAACCCCGATAGCCGCCTAAAGTCAAGCAATTTCAATTGCTTATTGCTGTCATCCAGCTGTCACCAAACCTTCGTAAAAGCTCTGTGTCCCGTATTTAAACGGGCACACGTGAGCGCAGTCGGGCGCAATCGGCGCTTCGCTCACCAGGGAGACCAGCCTATGAATTTCGTGAAAGCTATCGTCGCTGCCGGCCTCGTCGCCGCATCGACGTCGGCGTTCGCCGCCGACATCACCGGAGCGGGTGCGACGTTCCCGTTCCCGATCTATTCGAAATGGGCCGATGCCTACAAGAAGGAGACGGGTAACGGTCTGAACTACCAGTCGATCGGCTCGGGTGGCGGCATCAAGCAGATCGAGGCCAAGACCGTGACGTTCGGCGCCTCCGACATGCCGCTCAAGGTCGAGCAGCTCGAGAAGGACGGTCTGATCCAGTGGCCGATGGTGATGGGCGCGATCGTTCCCGTGGTCAATCTCGAGGGCGTGAAGCCCGGCGAAATGGTGTTCGACGGCGAAACGCTGGCCAACATCTATCTCGGCAAGATCACCAAGTGGGATGATCCAGCGATCAAGAAGCTCAATCCGAAGGTGAAGCTGCCGACCGACGCCATCACCGTGGTGCGCCGCTCCGACGGCTCGGGCACGACGTTCAACTTCACCAACTACCTGTCCAAGGTCAGCGCGGACTGGAAGTCCAAGGTCGGCGAGGGTACCGCGGTCGAGTGGCCGGTCGGCGTCGGCGCCAAGGGCAACGAAGGCGTCTCCGGCAATATCGGCCAGACCAAGAACTCGATCGGTTACGTCGAGTACGCCTATGCCAAGCAGAACAAGCTGACCTACACCGCGATGGTCAACAAGGCCGGCAAGACCGTGCAGCCGACCGTCGAGTCGTTCCAGGCTGCGGCCTCGAACGCCGACTGGGCCAAGGCCCCCGGCTACTACGTGATCCTCACCGATCAGCCGGGCGACAAGTCGTGGCCGGTCACGGCATCGACCTTCATACTGATGCACAAGGAGCCGGCCGACAAGGCGGCGTCCGGCGAGGCCATCAAGTTCTTCAAATGGGCCTTCGCCAAGGGCGACAAGATGGCCGAGGAGCTCGACTACATTCCGATGCCGGAGCCCGTCGTCAAGCTGATCGAGAAGACCTGGTCGGCTGACATCAAGAGCTGAGCAGAAAATCCCGGATGCGGTGCGGCGCCGGTTGGGCCGCACCGCAAGGCCGGGACCCGCTCTTACTAGTCCGAACGAGAATCGACCCTGGATCGGAAGCGTGGTGCTGGCGCGCTTCCGGAGCCGAGTCGGAAGACAGGCCAAGTGAAACAGTATAGGGGATTGGCGTGGCAGACATGGCCGTTCAGAGCGATGTGATGGAAGCCGCCGGACCTTACGATCGCGCCCGCGCGCTGAACGCCTTCAAGCTCGGCGATGTCACCTTTTACTGGATCACGCGCGCCTGCGCGATCTCGGTGCTTTTGATCCTCGGCGGCATCATCCTTTCGCTGATCGTGGGCGCTTGGCCGGCGATCCAGCAATACGGCCTGGCCTTCCTGTGGACGGCACGCTGGGCGCCGTCGGCCGATCCGCCGGTGCTCGGTGCGCTCGGCCCGATGTACGGCACGCTGGTGACCTCGTTCATCGCCATGCTGATCGCGATTCCGGTGGGACTGGGGATCGCCATCTTCCTCACCGAACTCTGTCCGCTCTGGCTGCGCCGCCCGATCGGAATAGCCATCGAATTGCTCGCCGGCATCCCCTCGATCATCTACGGCATGTGGGGATTCTTCGTGCTCGGCCCGTTCCTGGCCTACACGTTTCAGCCCTTCATGATCAAAGTGTTCGACGGCGTCCCGATTCTCGGATCGATCTTTGCCGGTCCTCCTTCGTATCTCAGCCTGTTCAATGCCGCGCTGATCCTGGCCATTATGGTGCTGCCTTTCATCACCGCGATCTCGGTCGACGTGTTCAAGACCGTGCCGCCGGTGCTGAAGGAAGCGGCCTACGGCGTCGGCTGCACCACCTGGGAAGTGGTGCGCAACGTGGTGATCCCCTACACCCGCGTCGGCGTCATCGGCGGCGTCATGCTGGCGCTCGGCCGTGCGCTCGGCGAGACCATGGCGGTCACCTTCATCATCGGCAATTCCTTCCGCATCTCGTCCTCGATCTTCGCGCCGGGCACCACGATCTCGGCGGCGATCGCCTCCGAGTTCGCCGAAAGCGACGGCCTGCACCAGTCGGGTCTGATCCTGCTCGGCCTCTTGTTGTTCGTGCTGACCTTCTTCGTGCTGGCGGCGGCGCGGCTGATGCTGCTGCGGCTGGAAAAGAAGGCGGGGAACTAGCATCATGAACCCGATTTACGCGCGCCGCCGCCGCAACGACATCATCATCCGCGGGCTTTGCTTCGCCGCCGCGCTGTTCGGCGTGACCTGGCTGGCGCTGATCCTGTTCACGCTGCTGTACAA
>JBAUUA010000779.1:0-3758 GCA_049582465.1 Bradyrhizobium sp.
AGCGCGACTTCGTCGCGTTCCGCCGCTGGATCATCCGCGCCGCGGCGGAACCGGCCGCGCGCGGCAAATCCGCCATCCGGGCACAGCGCCACACCGGTTGATCCGACCGAAGGCTTTGAAATCAAACAAGAAAATCTCGCAATTGAAGAAAATGCGGGAGATGTGAACGAGTTCACATCCGTTTTCCGCCGTCCGTGGTTTCCTCATCTCCCAAACGGCGGAGTCGGGACATGCATTGCGACTATGACGGCTTTAGAATCGAGTCTTTCGAGGCGGGCAAGGGCTTGTGGCATGCCCGGATCCGGCGGGCGGACCTGAAGCCGGTCAACATCGACGGCGTTTCGTTTTCGACGCTCGAGGTCGGCTTCGCGTGGTCGGATCCCGATGCCGCCATCGCCGATGCCAAGGTCCAGATCGACCAACTCAAGCTCAAGCGATATGCCGGGCAGATGCTCCAAGCCGAATTGCAGATTGCCGCCTGCTAGCCTGATTTGAAAATGGGCTCCAGCCATGCCGAAATCCGAGGCCAAACCGACCGCGCCGGCTACCCCGGCACTCCCCGACTGTCCGCTATGCGGCACCCAGCTGGTGGTGCAGCGTATCATTCCCGGACGACTGGGATTAGAGCACTGGACGCTACGATGCACGAAGTGCGGCCACATCCATCAGGATGCGATCGATAAATCGTCGCCGCCGCACAACCGCTCCGGTTCGCCGACGCTCTGGCCGGATAGCTAGGCCTGCTTGCGCAGGATTGAGAAGAGTCCCTAGCCCTTGAACGCCTGCGCGATGGCGGCCTGCGCTTCCTGCTGGATCTGCCGCAGGTGGGGCTCGCTCCTGAAACTCTCGGCGTAGATCTTGTAGACATCCTCGGTGCCCGAAGGCCGCGCGGCGAACCAGCCATTGTCGGTGGAGACCTTGATGCCGCCGAAGGACTGATTGTTGCCCGGCGCGGCCGTCAGCGCGGTCACCACCTTCTCGCCCGCGAGTTCCTTCATCGCGAGTTTTTCCGGCGAAAGCGCCTTCAGCAGATTCTTCTGCGCCGGCGTCGCCGGTGCATCGATCCGCTCGTAGAAGGGCACACCGAGTTCGCTGGTCAATTGACCGAACAACTGGCTCGGATCGGATCTGGTCCGTGCCGTCATCTCGGCGGCCAGCAGGCCAAGGATGATGCCGTCCTTGTCGGTGGTCCACACCGTGCCGTCGTGCCGCAGGAACGAGGCGCCGGCGCTTTCCTCGCCGGCGAATCCGAACGCGCCGTCGATCAGACCGTCGACAAACCATTTGAAGCCGACCGGGGTTTCGACCAGCCGGCGCCCGAGTTTGTTCGCGACGCGGTCGATGATCGCGCTGGAGACGATGGTCTTGCCGACCGCGCTGTCCTTGCGCCAGTGCGGACGATGCTCGAACAGATAGGCGATCGCGGCGGCGAGGTAATGGTTGGGATTCATCAAGCCGTTGGAGCGGGTCACGATGCCGTGGCGGTCGGCGTCGGTGTCGTTGGCAAAGGCAACGTCGAATTTGTCGCGCAGGCCGATCAGCCGCGCCATCGCGTAAGTCGAGGAGCAGTCCATCCGGATCTTGCCGTCCCAGTCCACCGTCATGAAGCGGAAGGTCGGATCGACCGCGTCGCTGACGATGGTCGCATTGATGCCGTAACGCTCGATCACTGGCTGCCAGTAGCGCACCGCGGCGCCGCCGAGCGGATCGATCCCGATCTTCACGCCGGAGGCGCGGATCGCTTCCATATCGACGACATTGGCAAGATCGGCGACATAGGGACCGATATAGTCATAGCGATGCACGCAGGCAGCCTTGCGCGCGCGGTCATAGGGGATGCGCTTGACGCCCTTCAGGTCGTCTTCGAGATAGCGGTTGGCGGCGCGCTCGATGGCAGCGGTGACGTCGGTGTCCGCCGGTCCGCCATTGGGCGGATTATATTTGAAGCCGCCGTCTTCCGGCGGATTGTGCGACGGCGTGATCACCACGCCATCGGCGAGGCCGCTCTCGCGGCCCCTGTTGGCGGTGAGGATGGCGTGCGAGATCACCGGGGTCGGCGTGTAGCCGTCATGCTCGTCGATCATCACCTCGACGCCGTTCGCCGCGAACACTTCCAGCGCGCTCGCCAAGGCCGGCTCCGCCAGCGCGTGGGTGTCGATGCCGACGAACAGCGGCCCGCCGATGCCGCTGGCCTTGCGGTGGTCGCAGACCGCCTGACTGACCGCGAGGATATGCGCCTCGTTGAAGGCGTTGTTGAAGGCGGAGCCGCGATGCCCCGAGGTGCCGAACGAAACCCGTTGCGCCGCTACGGAGACGTCGGGCTTGCCGGCAAAATAGGCCGTCACCAGCCGCGGCACATTGATCAGCATCGACGGCTCGGCGGGCTTGCCGGCGAGCGGATTTACTTTGGAGGTCACGGGGTTCCCTTGAACAATTCCGGGATATTGTAGATGGCTTTTACAGTTCCGAACAAGGTTTCGCCATCTATCCCGATTGGTGATGCACTCGCGCCAAACGCCATGATCG
Organism: Bradyrhizobium sp.; assembly: GCA_049582465.1. GTDB lineage: Bacteria > Pseudomonadota > Alphaproteobacteria > Rhizobiales > Xanthobacteraceae > Bradyrhizobium. The sequence goes on from JBAUUA010000779.1 coordinate 2,527, forward strand.
CATTGGGCATTCGCGGTACTGACACCTGCTGACAAAGCAGCGCGCCGGTGCCGAATGCCCTTTTCTGCACGCCGGACTCATCCCATATTCGCCCCATGGCGAAAAATCCCGGCACCCCCAAAAAGCCCGCGAAAACCCCGAAATCCAAGGCGTCACGTCCCGACGTCCAGCCGATCGGCCCGGCGCTGGCGGAACTGCTCAATCCCGCGATCAATCGCGGCGAGAGCGGCCTTGGCTCCGGCACCGGACTGCAGCCGCCGCCGGACAATTCCTGGGACCGCCGCTCCGGCGGCGAAGCCGCCGCGCATCGCGCGCGCGCCTCGACGCGCGGCGCGGGTGAAACGGTGGCGAAGCGCGATGCCGCGACGAACCGCGATGATGCTTCCTCCTCCCCTCCTCCCGCGCGCGTAGCGCGTGGTGGGGAGGGGTCGGGGGTGGGGGGTGTCCCAGCAGGTACCGCTGACAAAGAGCATGCTGCACTACCCCCCACCCCCGACCCCTCCCCACCGCTTCGCGGAGGGAGGGGGGAAGAAAGTTCAGGTCTCGGCGAAGCACCGCAGCGTGAATTCGCGCCGGCCAATTACGGCACCTCCGCCACGATCCCCACGCTCGATCCGGAACTGGCTAAGCAACTCGGCTTCACCACCGAGGAGGAGGACGCCGCGGCGATGGCGCGGCCGCCGCGCAACAAGATGGAGGCGCTTGGGGTAGCCGCCACTGCGGATGCGCTGGACGCGCTGATCCGTGACGGCCGCCCCGAGTTCAAGGGCGAAGACGGCCAGGTCAAGATCTGGACGCCGCACCGCCCGCCGCGCCCGGAGAAATCCGAAGGCGGCGTGCGCTTCGTCATCAAGTCGGAATATGAGCCGAAGGGCGATCAGCCCACCGCGATCGCCGAACTGGTCGAGGGCATCAAGCGCAACGACCGCACGCAAGTGCTGCTCGGCGTCACCGGCTCCGGCAAGACCTACACCATGGCCAAGGTAATCGAGGCCACACAGCGCCCCGCCATCATCCTGGCGCCGAACAAGACGCTCGCCGCGCAGCTCTATGGCGAGTTCAGGAGTTTTTTTCCTGACAACGCGGTCGAGTATTTTGTCTCTTACTACGACTATTACCAGCCCGAAGCTTACGTGCCGCGGACCGACACCTACATCGAGAAGGACTCGTCGATCAACGAGCAGATCGACCGCATGCGCCAGTCGGCGACGCGGGCGCTGCTGGAGCGCGAC
>JBAUUA010000780.1:0-2022 GCA_049582465.1 Bradyrhizobium sp.
CCGGAAGATCCCCCCGGGGGCCAGCTGCGCCCATCCGATCCCGCCGGGGACGCCAACCACCGCGTCCGCACGGGCGAATCCATCGAGCTGCGGGCGCGCGCCCTAAAGCGCGGCACGCTGGTGCACCGGCTGCTGCAGTCCCTGCCTGACGTCGCAAGCGAGCGCCGCCGCGACGCCGCCCTGAAATACCTCGCCCGCAACGCGGACGGCTGGAACGACGGCGATCGGGAAACGCTGGCGCAAGCCGTGCTCGGGCTGATCGAGGATAGCCGTTTCGCGCCGGTATTTGCTGCGGGCAGCCGGGCCGAGGTCTCGATCGTCGGGCGGCTGGAGCGGCCGGGACGGCCGCCGGCGCTGGTTTCCGGGCAGATCGATCGGCTGGTGGTGAGCCGGAGCGAGGTGCTGATCGTCGACTTCAAGACCAACCACGCCCCGCCGACCCTGGCGGCCGAGGCGCCAGGGGGGTACGTGCGGCAGCTCGCCCTCTACCGCGCGGTGTTGGAGAAGCTTTATCCCCAATTGCCGGTCCGGACGGCGCTACTTTGGACCGAAACCCCTGAATTGATGGAGATTCCGGCTCCCGCGCTGGACGCCGAACTGGCATCCGGTTTCCGGGGGGATGTCCAAGCTTGACCCGGCAACAACCCGTTCATACGTTGCCTGCATGATCTCCGGCGGCGATTCTCCAAGCCGCCTTCTCCCGAACTGAACGAGGTATCCCGATGGCCGTTGGCAAGGTTTCTGACGCCGATTTCGAAGCCGAAGTGCTAAAGGCGACCGGCCCGGTCGTGGTCGATTTCTGGGCCGAATGGTGCGGCCCCTGCCGCATGATCGCCCCCGCGCTTGACGAGATTTCCGGCGCGATGGGCGACAAGGTCAAGATCGTGAAGCTGAACGTCGACGAGAGCCCGAAGACGGCCTCGAAATACGGCGTGATGTCGATCCCGACTTTGATGATCTTCAAGGGCGGCGAGATGGCCTCCCGCCAGGTCGGCGCCGCGCCGAAGCAGAAGCTGCAGCAGTGGATTACGGCTGCGGTCTGATCGCGCGACACGCGTTTTGATTTGAAGGAGACGGCCGGCGAATAGCCGGCCGTTTGTTTTTGCGCCTACCGGATCCACCCCGTCGCCAGCGCCGAGGCGAGTTCGGGCTGGCCGTTGCGGCGCGCCAGTGCCGCCATCGCCGCGTGATCGTAGGGCACATGGCGGAAGGTCGCGCGCCAGCTTCCGTCCGCCAATTCCAGGATCGCGTAGCGCGCGTCCGGCGTGCCGGCTTCGATGACATGCGGATAGGGGTGGATATCGCGATAGCCCGGCGAGCCGACGCTACCGGGATTGATCACCAGCCGCCCGTCGGCAAGCCGCACCGCCCGCGCGATATGGGTGTGGCCGCAGAGGATGAGCGGCTGGGTGATGCCTTTTGCTGCCTCTTCGATCGCCTCCAGCGACGCCATCCGCACCGTGCCGTCCGGCAGCACGGTTTCCAGCCAATAGACCTCGTCGCTTTCCGGCGTCGCATGGCAGAGAAATACCTGATCACGGTAGACGCGCGTCGGCGGGATCGCGCGCAGCCAGTCGAGATGCGTTGTCTCGAGCTGCGCATGAGCGGGCCGGTCCCACGATCCCATCTTCTCCGGCGCCCGGTCGATCAGATAGCGGTCGTGATTGCCGAGCACGTGAACGGCGTCGAGCGCCATCAGCGCGTCCATCGTGCGCCTGGCGTCGAGCGGTCCGCTCGCCATGTCGCCGAGATGGACGATCTCTTCGATGCCTTGCGCGCGGATGTCGGCGATGACCGCTTCCAGCGCCAGATAGTTTCCGTGGATATCGGCGATCGCCGCAAAGCGCATCTTGGGGTCTATCCCGGCGGGGTGCCGTTGGCGGAAAGCACGTGGCCGGCGAGATAGAGCGAGCCCGTGATCAGGATGCGCGGCGGCACTTCGTAGGCGAGCCGCGCCAGCGCGCGCAGCGCCGCTTCGACGCCGGCAGCGGTCTCCACGCGCATGCCGAGCGCGCGGGCGGC
>JBAUUA010000781.1:0-11598 GCA_049582465.1 Bradyrhizobium sp.
GGCGAGACCTATCGTACAGGCCACCGGCCGGCACTGGCCGCATAAAACAACGGTATACGACTTAGCTGAAGAGGAGATCAGCTTCACGAGGTTGCGAGCGCGATGCGATGTGATGGCAGACCGGTCAGACCGGGAACAGGGACAACCCAACCGATGTCTAAGGCGTCATAGCCTGATTAACAGAATGGGACCTTGTTCGCGGACTCCATCAGGGCCAGCAGTCTCAACTGACTGCATCAACAGGCCGGACAGAAGACTGCACCCGACCAATGCCACTGCGTCAATTTACCCCTTGCAACGCGGGAGCCATCCACAGAAGACATCCTCGGCGACCATTTGGCTAGGCTTAGTTCGGGCTGAAGGGAGTGTTTTCATCCATAGCTAACATGGCGAGTGCCCTGCCCGCGCCTGAGCAGGCTGACAAGGCTTTACGACCTCCTTGCCGGTTGGAAACTGGATAGATTTCTACTCATTCGTTATCGACCACGAGATCCCGCTTGCGTATGAACGGCTGCTCTGCGCCAGGACCGGCCATTCCCCCGCGTTTCGCCGAACTCCATCGCTCGGATCTGATCGCTTTCCGCGGGCAACGCGGACGCGACAGGGACATCGTCGGGCAGACGACGGCCCCGATCGGGGGCGGCAGGACTGGTTTCGATGTACCTATAATCTCGGTCGGGCGCGTACGCACCCTGCGGCCGACCTAGTGATCTTGGCCCAGTATTCAGACCAGGTGCCATTGGTGTCGGAATCCACACTGACAGGCGCGGGGTGAAAGCCCACACTACCCTCTATACCTCGGGTAGCTAACGCGGTATTGATAGGGAAAAGCACACCCAACGGATCGTAATCCCGCGAGGCAAGACAAGCGCACGCACGTAGCCTAACACCTGATCGTCAGCCGCTAAATCGCTTGAGAAGCTTTGAGCCCTTAACTCTGTCAATCTGCTTGTCGGTCAAGTCCCTGCCCATGCTCAATCCTTTCGTCATGAGGTTGCTGCGCAGCGCCGCCTGCCTCTCGTCGGCGTAGTCTATCTCGACATGGTCTAGACTCATCAGATGGCCCAGTTCATGGGCCCAGGCCCGACCATTAGCGTCAACATTGCCATACCACTGGATGAAACTGGCCGGCTCGGGATCGCTATCGGGGTATGAGCTTCCGCCAGCGGAGAGATTTTCAATCGGATTGACAAGGTAAATGTGGACTAGATTGTCCGGCGCATGTCGCAAGCTAAGGACATCCAACAAGCGCCGATCATCGTTGCGCGCGCTCTTTGCTATGTCGAGCGGCTTGTCTGTGGCGCAATCATTGATCGCAAACGCAATATTCGCCTTTGACCAGATCGCATTGACCACGTTGAGGGCCTCTTTGGCCGTATCGCGGCTCCATTTCTCCGCCTCCCCAACGCCCTTCTCGGCAAATGGCGTGATGTAGATTTTCAGCAAAACAGAAGAAGACATAAGTTCCTCAGGCGTCTTGAGATTTTCGACGATATCTTCCATGTGCGTCTGCGAAATCGGCGCAGTGAATGGCTGCGCCGAGCAGCTAAGCTATATGTTTGGTCCAAGCACCATCCGGATGCCAAGGTGGCTAGAGCCGCATCGGCGTCAACGGACCTGTCATGAAACCTCGCGCAATCGCGGCGTGGCGAAAGGGATTGAACTTTGCCGGCACGCGCGCCATGTCGAGACAGAAGGGGCGCTGTCTATCGAACCAGTCGTCGATCTCCTTCTTGAAGGTGTCGTAGAACACCTCGGGATAGGAGTCGGTTTGTTTCAGTCGCTCGAATCCCCAATGATCGGTGCGAAGCGAGGTGAAGCCCCGGTCCGAGCGATACACATTCGCAGCCAGGATGGCATAGAACTCCTCGATGTTGTCCATCTTCTCATGCCCGGCGACCTTGTCGTCGCGCATGAGACCGCATTGCATGCGATAGCCATGCACCATCTCGTGAAACAGGATTTCTCCGGGGCCGGTTCCCGGCGCGATGCGGCCGGTATTCTTGATTAGCTGACGCCATGTCGCCGGATGAAAGTCCACATAGACCATGCTTCCCTTGCCCGTTCCGAAGCCGGTAGGGATTTCAATGGTGATGTTGCCCGGCAGCGTGAACGAAGTCATCATTGGGGCGAATTTCGCATAGGAATCCGCTTCGCTTCCCTGCTGCGGGTAAGCATAGGCGTTCACCGGATCTTTGGCGGTCGGATGAAAGGGCATAATCAACATCCATTGCGGACGCTGGTTGATGTAGTTGAACAGTGTCTTGCCGGCACTCGTGGTGCCGACCAGGTCAAGGTAGCGGACGACTTCATGCCGATAGGCGGGCGACGTCTCCAGAATCCAGATATTGTTCAGATACTGCTTCGATTGAGGGGCCATGGGGGATTCCTCGGCTCAAGATGATGCTCGGCGCGGAGCAGCGCCCCCATCAAAGGAACGCGAAACCTAATTTCCCGCACATCTGTCGTGGCGAACTCGATTTCGGTTCAAGAACTCGGCAATATCGGTCCGCAGGCCGCGGTGCCTCTATCGGAGGTGCGCCATCCATAAATTGCATCCAGGGCCATCTTCGCAGAGGCGTTGCATCGGCCGGCAGTCAAGCCAGGAGGCGCGACACCCATTCTCCGGTTGCCAAACTTCTTGCTGAACCGGCCGGGGCGGGCGGCCCCTATCTGCCGGAGCTGCTATGGGCTGGAGGCTCGAAACGGCTTTAAGAATCGCGAACGCCCGCGCGTGGCCCCTGCTACACAACAGGGTCCGTCACTTAGCGACGTCCGGATCGCTCTGGGTCGTTGGGGTAACGCATTCGTGATAGAACGTTCGAGAGTTGGAATAGAACTAATGAACTGAAGTCGACACATCGGCAGCAGAACAAGAATCTTATCTCACCGCATCCGCCCAAGGGTATTTGGTATGCTGAGGCGGATATTCGTGGACGTTTCGCCATGGGCTTTTCATCCAAGTTATTTCTCGTCGTTGGGCTCCTGTTCGTTTGTCAGCCGGCTCTGGCCGAGAAGCGCGTGGCGCTGGTTATCGGCAATTCCAATTACAAGAACGCGGCGGCGCTTCCGAACCCGGCCAATGACGCCGCAGCCATTGCTGCTACCTTGAGGGGCGCGGGTTTCGATATCGTCGAATCAAGACTCGATCTTCAAGCGGCGGAAATGCGGCGGACGCTGCGGGATTTCGCCGATCAAGCCCGCGACTCGGACATAGCGGTCGTTTATTACGCGGGTCACGGCATTGAGATGGACGGCACGAATTACCTGATCCCAACAGATGCCAGGCTCGAGCGCGACACGGACATCTACGACGAGGCGTTTTCGCTTGACCGCGTTTTGCTGGCCATCGAGCCCGCGAGGCAGCTGCGGCTTGTGATCGTCGACGCGTGCCGCAACAATCCTTTTGCGGATACGATGAAACGGACGGTCAGCTCGCGGAGCATTAGCCGCGGTCTGGCCAGAGTCGAGCCGACAACGACTAATACGCTGGTTGCCTTCGCAGCCAAGGCGGGTTTGACGGCCCTCGACGGCAACAGCAAGAACAGTCCCTATGCAACAGCCCTGGTGAAGTATATCGCGGCGCCGGGCCTGGATCTGCGCCGGGCATTCGGATTTGTTCGCGACGATGTCTTGCAGGCCACCGGTAACCGCCAGGAACCGTATGTCTACGGCTCGCTCGGCGGCGCGGATGTTGCGCTGGTGCCTACCAAGGCTGTCGCGTCGACGCCGGCCGCCAACCCCCAGTCGGAGATCCGCCGTGATTTCGAGCTGGCGCTGCAGCTAGGGAACAAGGACGCATTGAACGCCTTTCTTGCCCAGTATCCGGATGGATATTATGCGAGCCTGGCCAAGCTTCAGCTTGCCAAAATCGAGGCGGAGGAGACACGCGTCGCGGCGACGGAGAAAGCCCGGCTGGCCGAACAGGAGCGAGCGCGGCTCGCCACCGAGGGTGCACAAACAACCGACCAGGAGAAGGCTGCCGCAGACGCGAAGGCGGCCGAGGAAAGCCGCATCGCCGCCGAAAAGACCAAGCAAGTGGTGCAGGAGCAGGTCGCCGAGGCCGAACGGCAGCGGGTTGCAACCGACCCTCTCGCAGCCGGCGTCCCCCCGGAAAGCAAGATGGCCGCAGCCGACCCGACCGCCAGCGAGCCGGCCGCCGGCCCGCCAGCGATTGAGAGGACGCAAGGGCCGAACCTTGCGTCGCTGAACGCTGGACCGCCGCAGGCCGAGCTCGTAAAGTCGGTACAGACCGAATTGCGTCGTGTCGGCTGCCTGAGCGCCGCCGCCGACGGCGAATGGAACGCCGCGTCGCAGCGCTCGATGACGCTGTTCAACAAGAACGCCGGAACCAAATTCGATACCAAGCTTGCGAGCCTCGACGCGCTCGATGCGATCAAGCTCAAGCCTTCGCGGGTCTGCCCGCTGATCTGCGGACACGGATTCAGGGCTGACGGCGACCAATGCAGCAGAATCGCCTGCGGCGCAGGCTCGTTCCTCAATGACGACAATGAATGCGAGAAGCGGCGGGGGAAGACGCCGACGGCAAGGCGCGAACCACCCGACCAGCGTCCCGATCGCGGGGCCCAGATCCGGCCGCCGAAGCCGGCCCGCCCACAAGCAACGGGCCAGATCGTTTGCGACGACCATTTGTGCCGTCCGGTCGAGCGTGGATGCCACCTGGAGTTCAGAACGAGCCAGCAAGGCGGGGGCCGTTTGGGCGGCGGCAGCAACGTTCAGGTCTGCAATTGAAGTCCATCGCGCCAAGCCTGCTTCGCTTCGTCTTTCCCGCGCGCGATTGATCGATCGGTATTTCTCCATACCACTGGATGCCCAGTGCATTGGGTTCGGTCGGGAGTCCGGATTGATTTCACTGCAGCTTCGCTTCAGGTCCAAAACGGACAGACAGACTTGTGCTCCGGCCCAAGGACCGCGCGACAGTGCCAGACGAGCCGGCGTCGCCCGCTACTTGATCGAGTATTTCTTGATATCGAATGACCAATTGCTCGGCTGCAACTTGCCTGTGCCGGGATCCGGTACCCGCAACTTGCTGGTCCATTCGGTGAGATAGCTGATGGTCTCTGCTTCAGTTGGCTGCTTTGGCGTGTTATCAGGCAGGTCGATAATTTGAACCCGCCGGTCGCTGAGAACTGCGACCACCGCCGCCTCCCCCAGCGGCGGCGTTATGACGTATTCGAAGCCGCGCTTTTTGGCTTCCGAATTCGGGATCAGCAGCTCCGCGCCCGGCTTGATGAAATTCTTCGCCGCCTCCTCGGATTGAACGATCATTTCTGGACTCGGAAAAATCTGGGACATTTTTCCGCCGGCGTCGATGTCGACCAGCAGCAGATAGCCTGGCTTTTTGGTCGTTATCCGAAACGAAATTTTTGTGCCGACGCTGACGGACTGATCTGGGCTCATCTGGAGCGACACGTTCGCTGTGTTTGGAACGGCCATAACAGTATTGCGATCGGACGCGTTCTGGGCGACTCTGATCGTGCGCGAAACATATGAGACGGGCGACGGTGTCGAGGCTGAAAAGGATTCGAAAGATGGGAGTTCAGCGCGAACCAACCTTGCCGGATCCATCGCGGACGATTGCCCCGCGGCGCCTGCAATCGGCGCCATCAGAACGCCGAAACACCACCTCACGATCAGTCTGTTCGGCAGCATCGACGTTCTCGCTGGGGGCGCCATTAGGGTGCGGTAAAGAATCCGACCGAACCAACCCGCGCGTCAGTCGGCAAATATCGCTCCAGGTTCTTGATAGCCTGTCCGGATGCACGCCGACGATTTAGTTGCTGAAGCACGGCTTCGAAGTCGGGCATGCGCTGCTGCGATGTTACGGCGATGATCTGCTCCGCGCCAAACGGTTCGCGCACACGCAGCGGAAGCCGCAAATTGGCCGATCGGGCGGGCGACACATCTGAGCCTATCGGATAAAGCATCTGAATCGTGCCATCGCCAGAAACGTTGAACAGCACGACTGCGCGCCCCGCCACTTCGGACAGATCGATATTGATCGTCTGATCATTGTGATGCAGACGATCGTCGGGCGAGACACGCATGATCTGGGGGGACCTGGTCGCCATGCCTTTAAGAGTGCGGATTGCCGCCGTCCTTTCGATGACGGTGGGAAGATCTGCCAAGTCGACCCCGTAGGCTATGACGTCGCCCCAGGCGATGACGTCGTGCGACGCCGGATCCCAGATCAGGTCTGGATTGTCGGTGGGCTGCACCGCCTGAAACGTCGAGTCGCGGGATTTCAGACTAGGAAAGTAACTGGTCTTGCCGTCAAGCGCGGCCAGCCTGATCGGCGCGCTCACCCGCTCAACGATCGGCGGATTCGGACCCAGCGACGGGATCGGCGTGGTGCTGACGGTCGTTGGGCTCGCAGACGCCGGCGGCAGGGACGCGGGCGACGGCTGCGCCGAGGGCTGAGGACCTTCAATGGGTCCCTGGATCAGCGTAACGCCGCGCGTCAGGCCGAACGCGACGTCGGTATCGGGCGAACGGTTCGGCGAGGTCACGGTGACCACGTTCTGCCGCTGATCGGACAACTGGTACACGACTTGCCGGATATTGGCGAAAAGCTCCTTGAGCGTCACTTTGCCGTCGTGGTCGGCATCGGCATTGCCTTCGATGGCTCGGGCAACGGCGTAGCTCAGCGCGCCTCGCAATCCGTCGATACCGGGAACACGAACTTCCGGCGCCTTGGTATTGCGATCGACCGCGGCCAGAAAGGCCGTATGGTCAAGATCGAGCTCCGAGCGCGGATCACCCTGATCCGAAACGGGTTTCAGTTCGTCGACCAGTAAGGTGTAGTTCGGAATCTGCCGGAAGCTCATTTCCGCGGCGCGTGGATCGATGTCCCGCACCATGCCGCCACCATGGCATGTATCGGCAACGAAAATCACCTTGGCTCCGCGCAACTCGAATTGCCTGATAAAGTGATTGAACTCGCTGCCGAGGATGCGTTGCTGCGAGCCCGCCGGTGTGGGCTCGAAGCCGGCCAGCAGGAAGACGTCCTCCATGCCGTCGGGCTGCGATCCCTTGATGCGCTCCGGCTCCTGAGCGCCATGTCCGGCAATCGACAGAAAGACGATATCGTTGTTCCTGGTACGCGCGACCAGAGCGCTGATCTCGCGCAGCACGTTCGACCGTTCGGCCTGGTCATCGATCAGGGCGGTCACGTCCCGAACACCCATCGCCTTCAGGCTTGAATCGATGTCGTGGGCGTCCGCCGTCGCGCCTTTTAGTTTTCGGACATGCTGATAGTCATCAATGCCGATCACCAGGGCGCGCACTTCGCCGCCGTCGGGATTGCTGAGTTGCAGCGTGCTCGCCGCCTGCGCGCTGTCCGGGCGAACGCTTGATGCCATGAACAAGGCTGTGATGAGTATGGTCTTCAATACCCCGCGCATGGCTCGTTACCTCAGCGAAATCGGCCTAACCAGCCTGGCCCAGGGCTACGCCATCGCGAGCGAACACCGGACACTTGTGTTGGCGCACCGCAACGAAGCCCATTGGAGGACCGGCGACGGCGAATAAACGTTTGTCGTCAATGGCCCGCAGGAGGTTCACCGTTTTAAGGTGCCCGGCTTCTTCGAGCGCCCGGTCGGCGACTCCGTATCCTGATAGGCACTCGCTGAAACCGTTGTCCCGTCCTCGGCCAAGGCGCGGAACCGCACCGGAACGTAGCCGCGCTCCAGAAGCGAGGCCAAGGGATAGACGTTGCGGCAGACGCGGCCGTTGCAGCCGCCAGTTGACGCCTCCATCACTTCGGCCTTGCGATCGGGGGTAAAGCGCAGGAACAGCATGACGTGCGACCCCGGCTTGTTCAGGGCGTCACCTGGCTTCAGATCCCAGGGATTCTCCACTGGTTTGGCGATCGCCGGAATGGCGGCGGTGGTGTAGTGAACCGACAGCCCCCATGCCGCGCTGACGAATGCCGAACAATCCACGCCGGCAACATCGGCTCGCGGAGCGTTGCGCGTGCAGACGTTTCCGGCCATGGTTCCGGCCTCGATGCGAAGGCGGAAATTGGCAAGCGAACCATGGCAACCCCAGCAGTAGGGCACGCCGCGGACCTCCTGATTGACCTTCCCCTGCAGATACCAGGGGCGCCGAATCCGGTTGAAGCCGGTGCAGGTGTTATCCGGATCGGGACCATAATTCGCCGGCGTCAACTTCCATTGCACCCCTTCGAACGCAAACGCCGTTTCGATGGTCTGCTGACGATTGGAAGGCCGTACCGCCGCGACGGCGTCGAAATTGCCGTCAAATTTTCTCTCCGGCTGCTTCTTGGCGGCGGTCCGCGGCAGGCGGAGGTCGATCACCGAGGCATTGCCAAGCGGGCGGAAGCCGACGCCTACAACCTCGACCCCGTCCGCTCTGGTACGCAGAAAATAAACGTCGCCATCGCCCGAAACAGTGACGAACCGCCGGGTCAGCGGGGTGTTTTCCAGTGGCAGCTCATAAACGCCTTCGAGCCCCCCGTTCGAGGCGTAGCGAGCCACGAAAGTCGAGGCTTGTCGTCCCGAATCCGGGACATTCTCTCCCAGGACATAGAAGCGATCGCTGTTGTCGATTTCGAGAAACTCCACCGTTCCCAATCGGTTCGGCACGCGCATGCTGAGCTGGGCGATCGTCTCGTTGTTGTCCATGGTCTGGACTTCGATGCGAACGCTGCTGTCACCCTTGTTGGGAATGATGTCGGCGATCACCGATCCCTTGCCGCGGGACGCGATATATTGCCGGTCGGGCTGCCGGCCTTTTTTGACAACCGCGGCGCGGGTATTCTGATCGAGCAAATCAGCCGCGCTTCCCGGCGGTTGTGAACCCATCTGCGCAAAGGCCGAGACGGCGAATTGATCGTCAACGTCCCGCGTGACGACTTCCTCGAGCTGAACCACACCGTCATCGATGCCGCGGGTGGATTGGTCGTTGCCGGCGGCCTTGAGCGTGCGGATCGAACCATCCCAAACAAGGATGTCGCTTTTGCGGACGACGAGATCGTTCGCCTGGACGTCCGCGGGCATTTTCAAAATGCCGGGATCGCCGGGTTGCTTCGGATTGAACCGGAGAATGCGGCCGTTGATCTGATCGAGCACGAACAGGTTGCCCTGCGCGTCGGATGTCAGCGCCTGTGGACCGGTCAATTCTACGTCTTCGCCGGCGGCGGCGATGCCGACCGTCGTGGCGGTAGCACCGATAGAAAATTGCCGCACCACGGTGTCCGCGGCTACGGCGGTCCCCGTAAATGAGGCGGCCCATCCCATCACGATGGTCCGAAGCAACCATTTTTGACGAAACATGTTCGCCTCAATATTCAACAAATTAACTGAACTGCCGACCGGTATCGCCCGACCAACCCCTATCGCCGGTTGGACGCGCAGCCGGCCTGTTGCGTTCGATCACTTCTGCGCGCACATCGACGGGGCGGACCCCAGAATTCAAGACAGCTAATATACTCTCGTTTTATCAATATCTTAAAGCAAGATACACAGAACGCGGCGTGAAACAAGGATCGAAAATGCGGCTCCCGACGGCATCTGAAAAAGGTCTGCCCAATCTGTAGCCTGGTTGGTCGAAGAGCGGCGCATCAAATATCGAATCCCGATGTAGAGGAGCGGTCATGGACCGGCTGAAACTGTGTTCCATCGCCATCGTTGGCGGCGCCATGCTGGCGGCCACCTGCGCGGCGCACGCCAATGATTCCGCCGCTGAGCTCTCGATTGGCGGACTGCAGTTCGTCCGCACCAACGATATTGCCATGGAGAGCGAGGATCTGCGGATATCGCTCGACCGCGTCACCGTGCGCTATCAATTCGCCAATACTTCCGGAAAACCCGTCACGCTGACCGTCGCGTTTCCGCTGCCCGACATCGACCTCTCCGAGGCGGAAAATATCGCGCTTCCCTCGGCCGATCCGATCAATTTCGTCGATTTCGAAACCAGGATCGACGGCGTTCCCGCGCAATTCCAGATCGACCAGCGTGCAATGGTTGGCGACAAGGATGTCAGCGCCCTGCTCGATCAATTCAAGCTTCCGCGTCTGCCGGTCGGAAGCCGCGAGATCCGAGTCGCCGATCTGCCCGAGGCAACCCGCACCAGGCTCGCAGATCAAGGCTTGTTGATGCCGGTGAGAACCGATGACAAAGGCCGTCAGCAATATGACGTGGCCTGGGTTGTAAGAACATCCGCCGTTCGCCAGCAGACATTTGCTGCGGAGCGCAAGGTCATCGTCGAGCACCAGTACAGGCCGAGCGTGGGCACCAGCCCGGACACCATCCTGCGATGGATCCTCCGCTACAACAAAGGCCTCAGCCCCGAAGTGGAACGATATCGAAAGGAATATTGCGTCTCCGACGCGTTCCTGGCGCAGCTCGACAAGCGCGCCGGCAACGGCGTGCCTAACGCGTCGATGATAGGGGAACGGCGGATCAATTACGTGCTCAAGACAGGTGCCAATTGGGCGGGGCCGATCCGCTCATTCAAGTTGACCATTGATCCCGGCGCCACTGATCGCCTGGTCAGTTTTTGCCCGGGCCAGCTGAAACCAACCGCGCCGAATGAGCTCGAATTCACCGCCACAAACTTCAAGCCCGAAAGCGATTTGAAGATCCTGATCCTCGGCCGCTTTTGACCAACGCATCTGAGATCGCCCCGGCATTGATTTTCAGTTTTTGAGGCGAAAATAGCGCGCTGCAGTGGCGATCGCTATATTGCTGCGCTGTGCCTCGCTGACCGCCTGCAGGAAGAAGGTGTCAGCCGCAATGGGCTTGGGCTGTCGCAAGGAATCGAGAACCTGCGGCGTCGTCACTGCCAAGACCAGTTGCGGACCGTCGCCCCCGCCGCTGCGCTGCATCCCTATGGAGAACGACAGGGAATCGGTACCCGGCTTCAACAGGTAGGAGAGGTTTTTCACCTCTCCGCTATCGGACACCAGCAGCAATTCGACTACACGGTTGGCGAAATTCTCGATGGTGCCGCTCAGCGTCTCCCCATTCTTGATTTCAACGGAGTCGAGATTGATGCGCGGTGCTCGCGCCTGGTTGCCGCCGAGCTGGCTGAGGAATTTGATTGCCGGACACTGAGCCTGTGTGACCAGCCTGGCACCGACCGAGGCCTCAAATCCCAGATCGCGCTTGAATGCCTTGTCAAAAGCGTCAAACGGAACCGTCGATGCGCCAAAGCCCTCGATAACCGCCGCGTTCGAACTGATCGCAACGGGAAGGATGAAGAAACAGTCGCCTCCGCTATACTGCTCGACATAGCGGCGAACGCGATCGGTGCGGGCTGCCGCATCCCCGGCAGACGTCGGTGCCGCGGGCCGCAGTGCGGGCAAAGGTGGCGATGCTTTCGGTTCCGGCAGCGCAGCCTCGGATTTCTGACCGAATTGCGGCAGCGGCGGCGGGTTGACGGTGCCTGGTACCGACCAGACCAGGGTATAGAACGCATAGCCCCCCTCCCCGACCAGCGCGGCCAGAATAACGGCAGCGACGATCAACCAGAGAGAGCGGCGTTTTGGCCTTGGCGCGATATACCGTTCCGGCGGTAACGCAGAAGACTCAAAACGCTCCAATGGATCGAAGC
>JBAUUA010000782.1:0-15751 GCA_049582465.1 Bradyrhizobium sp.
CTGATAGACCCCCCACCCCCGACCCCTCCCCACCGCTTCGCGGGGGGAGGGGAGAATTCACGCCGTCTTCGCGGCCTTCAATCCGAGCTTCTCCTCGACCGCCTCGCGCATCAGGAATTTCTGGATCTTGCCGGTGACCGTCATCGGGAATTCGTCGACGAATTCGACGTAACGCGGAATCTTGTTGTGCGCGATCTGGCCCTGGCAGAAGGCGCGGATCTCCTCTGGCGTCAGCGTCTCGCCCGCGCGCACCCGGACCCAGGCGCAGAGTTCCTCGCCGTAGCGATCGTCGGCGACGCCGAAGATCTGCACGTCCTGGATCTTGGGATGGCGATAGAGAAACTCCTCGATCTCGCGCGGATAAAGATTTTCGCCGCCGCGGATCACCATGTCCTTGATGCGGCCGACGATGTTGCAATAGCCCTCGGCGTCGATGACAGCGAGATCGCCGGTATGCATCCAGCCATTGGCATCGAGCACATCGGCGGTTTTTTCCGGCTCGTCCCAATAGCCCTGCATCACGCTGTAGCCGCGGGTGCAGAGTTCGCCGCGTTCGCCGCGCGGCACGACGCGCCCTTCGAGATCGACCACCTTGACCTCGACATGCGGATGAATGCGCCCGACGGTCGACACCCTTCGCTCCAAGGGATCGTCGGTGGCGCTCTGAAAACTGACCGGGCTGGTTTCGGTCATGCCATAGGCGATGGTGACGTCGCGCATGTTCATCTGCTCGTTGACGCGCTTCATCACCTCGATCGGGCAGGGCGCGCCGGCCATGATGCCGGTGCGCAGCGACGACAGGTCGAATGTTGCGAACTCGGGATGGTCGAGTTCGGCGATGAACATGGTCGGCACGCCGTAAAGCGCCGTGCATTTTTCCCGGGCGACGGTCTGCAGCGTCGCCAGCGGATCGAAGCCTTCGCCGGGATAAACCATCGTGGCGCCACAGGTGACGGAAGCGAGATTACCCATCACCATCCCGAAACAGTGATACAGCGGAACCGGAATGCAGATGCGGTCGTTTTCGGTGAGCCGCATCGCGCGGCCGACGAAATAGCCGGTGTTGAGGATGTTGTGATGCGTCAGCGTGACGCCCTTGGGCGAGCCGGTGGTGCCGCTGGTGAACTGGATGTTGACGGCATCGTCGAACTGCAGGGTTTTTGCCAGTGCCGCCAGCGTGTCGCGATGGCGCGCGCCGCCCATCTGGCTCACGTCCTCGAACGCAATGGTGCCGGCAGCCTTCGGTCCGCCGACCTGGATCACCGCGCGCAGCTGCGGCAACCGCGCCGCGTTCAGCGCGCCGGGCTGCGAGTTCGCGAGCTCCGGCAGCAGCGTGTTCAGCATCTCCATGTAGTTTGAGGTCTTGAACGCGGTGGCCGTGACGATCCCGGCGCATCCGACTTTTGCCAATGCGAATTCGAGTTCACTGAGGCGATAGGCAGGATTGATGGTGACGAGAATGAGCCCGGCCTTGGCGGCGGCGAACTGCGTCAGCGTCCACTCGGGGCGGTTCAGCGACCAGACGCCGATCCGCGCGCCGGGCTCGAGCCCGAGCGCGAGAAAGCCCGCGGCCAGCGCATCGACCCGCTCGGTCAGCTCCTTCCACGTCCACCGCACGCCGTGGCTCGGTGAGACCAGCGCCTCGCGATTCCCCCAGCGCCGGGCCGCGAGATCGAGGCTGTGCCCGATGGTGTTGCCGAGCAGCGGCGCATCGGCTGTGCCGCAAACGTAGCTATCCGCAATTTCAGTCAAGTGTGTCCCTCCAAACATCAGGCTCGCGTGCTGCGGTTCGAGACGCTGTGTCTGCATCGTCATTGCGAGGAGCGCAAGCGACGAAGCAATACATTCTCACTTGAGGCACGATGGATTGCTTCGCTTCGCTCGCAATGACGGTCTCTGACAGATGCTCCCTACGCCGCCTTCTGGCCGGTCGCGTCGAGCCCCGCATAGACGCCGGACTCGAAGCCGGCAAAAGCCTCCAGGCACTTGCCGTCCGCGAACGGCAGCACCTGCATCAGGATCACGCCGGTGACATCGCGCGCCGGGTCGATCCAGTAATAGGTGTTGGCAAGGCCCGCCCAGGCGAGGCTGCCGGCGCTGCGGCCCTCCGCCGTTTGCTCCGTCGTGATCAGGAAGGAGAGCCCCCATTTCTTGACCATGTCCGGGTAGAGATCGACATCGTTGGTGGCGAACGCCACCGCCGAGGTCATCCTGGTCATCGTGAGGTCGCCGATGTGGTTCTGGCCCATCATTGCGACCGTCTCGGGTTTCAGCAGCTGGTTGCCGTTGCCGCGTCCCTTGTTGAGGATCATCTGGGTGAATTTGATGTAATCGCCCGCGGTGCCGTAAAGGCCGCCGCCACCCATGTGGAATTCCGGATCCTGTTCCAGTTCGAACGGCATCGGCGCCAGCGATCCGTCCGGGTTGCGGCCGTGCATGGCGACGAGCCGCTTGCGCTGCGCCTCCCCGATCTTGAAGGCGGTATCGCTCATGCCGAGCGGGGTGAACATATTGTCGCGCAGGTAAGCATCGAGCTTCTTGCCGCTCACCGCCTCGACCGCCTTGCCGACGAAGTCGATATTGATGCCGTATTCCCAGCGCGTGCCTGGGTCGGACACCAGCGGCGTCGTCAATGCGGCGCTCTTGCAGCTGGTGATGTCGGGCGTGCCGGTCTTCTCCAGATAATTTACCATGTCGCCGTTCCACAAATGGTAGCAGAAGCCGGCGGTATGGGTCATGAGATGGCGCAGCGTGATCGGGTTTTTCGCCGGCCGCAGCCTCGGCTCGCCATTGGCGTCAAAACCTTCGAGCACCTGCGGCGAAGCGAGGTCGGGCAGCACCTTGCCGATCGGCGCGTCGAGCGAAAGCTTGCCCTGCTCGACCAGCTGCATGGCGGCCGCTCCCGTGATGGCCTTGGTCATCGAGGCGATCCAGAACACGCTGTCGGGCGTCATGGCATCGTCCTTGGACAGGTCGCGTTTGCCGAACGCGCCCTGGTAGATCACCTCTTTGCTGTTGGCGGCCATGGCGACGACGCCCGGAATTTCCCTGGCGTCGCTTTTCTGGCGCAGGACCTGATCGATCTGAGCTTTGCTTTGCATGGGGCACCTCCCGTGATTTTTTTGAAGTCGCCGATCATCCTCCCGCCCACGGCGTCACGCAAGCGTGAGCCCTTGCGCCGACCGGTCGCGATCTCGTGATCACCTCCGGAGCGGAGAATCTGTACCTCAACACTCGGCATAATTGCGTGGATGGGTGCGCATTAACGGTGACCTGATCTTCCATCGGCGGTATCTTGCGAATCTCCTTTCCGGAACCCATTTTGTAGTAAGGCGTTCAGATCGCAGCACAAACAGTGCTTCCGATCGCGTAATTTGATGAAAATGATTGCGGCCCACAGTGCCGCGAGGGGCAAGCAATGATTTCGACCTGGAGCGAATGGAAGCGGTATCCGCGGGCGGGCCGCGGCGAAAATATTGAAGCACCGATCAGTCCCGGCATTTACGAAGTCCGCTACGCGGGAACGGGCGCACTGCATTCGTTCGGCGCGGTCGACAATGTCGCCCAGGCGCTGGCGATGCTGCCGGTCGGTTCCAAATCGTGGTTTGGACGGCGCGAGGCGGCGGCCTTGCCGGACCTCGAATATCGCACCTGCGCGACCACCACCAAGGCGGACGCCAAGGCCGCGGCGGAGCGCATGATCGGCCGGCGCGAAACCTATATGAGCGGCGCGGCCTGATTCGAAATCGTCATTCCGGGGCGATGCCAACGGGTCCGCGAAGCGTGGCCCGATGACAGGCTCCGCATCGAGCCTGGAATCTCGAGATTCCGGGTCTGGTCCTTCGGACCCTCCCGGAATGACGGCATTACTGCTTGTCTCTGAAACCTTGATCGCAGCCCCCGGATTTGCTGGAAGCAGCCGCGCTTTTGCGGCCGATGCATTGCGGCCGGTTTCGGCCTATACTTGCGTCCAATATCCAAAAAATCCCAGGAGTAACGCCATGACCCCGACCGCTGCCGCACGCGCCTCGCAATCGTCCACGCCATCGCTGCGCGACCGTTTGAAGGATCCCTCACTGCTGCGCGAGCACTGTTATATCGACGGCGCCTGGGTCGGCACGCCGGCTCACCCGGTGAACAATCCGGCCAGCGGCGTCGAAATTGCGAAAGTGCCGCAGATGACCGCGGCCGATGCCACCCGCGCTGTCGAAGCCGCCGAGCGTGCCTTTCCCGCCTGGGCGAAATTCACCGCCAAGCAGCGCTCCAACACCTTACGCAAATGGTTCGAATTGATCATCGCCAACCGCGAGGATCTGGCGCTGATCCTGACCTCCGAGCAGGGCAAGCCGCTGGCCGAGGCGCTCGGCGAAGTCGATATCGGCGGCGCCTATGTCGAGTTTTTCGCCGAGGAGGCCCGCCGCGTCTATGGCGAAACCATCCCGACGCAGCGCGCGGATGCGCGGCTGCTCGCGATCAAACAGCCGATCGGCGTCTGCGGCGCGATCACGCCGTGGAATTTTCCCAATTCGATGATCACCCGCAAGGTGTCGCCGGCGCTCGCCGCGGGCTGCACCGTGGTCCTGAAACCCGCCAACGAGACGCCGCTCAGCGCGCTGGCGCTGGCGGCGCTGGCCGAGAAGGCCGGCGTGCCCAAGGGCGTGTTCAACGTCATCACCGGCGACGCGCCGCCGATCGGCAAGGTCCTGTGCGAACATCCCGCGGTGCGCTTCGTCGGCTTCACCGGATCGACCGAGGTCGGCAAGATCCTGTACCGGCAGGCCGCGGTCGGCGTGAAGAGGCTCGGGCTCGAACTCGGCGGCAATGCGCCGTTCGTGGTGTTCGACGACGCCGATATCGATGCCGCGGTCGAAGGCGCGATGGTCTCGAAATATCGCAACATGGGCCAGACCTGCGTCTGCGCCAACCGCATCTACGCCCAGGACAAGATCTACGACCAGTTCGTCGAGAAGCTGACCAAGAAGGTTGCGGCGTTGAAGATCGGCGACGGCACCGAGCAGGGCGTGACGCAGGGGCCGCTGATCAACATGGAAGCAGTCGACAAGGTCGAGAAGCACATCGCGGATGCGGTCAAGCACGGTGCCAAGGTCGTCACCGGCGGAAAACGCCATTCGCTCGGCGGCACCTTCTTCGAGCCGACGGTGCTGGCGAACGTCGCGCCCGACGCGCTGGTGTCGCGGGAGGAAACCTTCGGCCCGCTGGCGCCGGTGTTCCGCTTCAAGGACGAGGCCGAAGTGATTTCGCTGTGCAACAACTCGCCGTTCGGGCTCGCATCCTACTTCTATGCCCGCGATCTCGGCCGGGTCTGGCGGGTCGTCGAGGCGCTGGAGTCCGGCATGGTCGGCGTCAACACCGGGCTGATCACGACCGAAGTAGCCCCCTTCGGCGGCGTCAAGGAAAGCGGCCTCGGCCGCGAAGGTTCGCACCACGGCATGGAAGAATATGTCGAGATCAAATACGTGATGATGGCCGGGGTTTGATTTAGGGGCCGTCCCCGAAAAGCGAAGCGCTCTCTATCGTCGCCCCCGTGGAAGCGGGGGCCCATAACCACAACCGTTTATGGCGTACGAAGCTGGGGCCCCAGCCAATGTCGCAACAGGCATTGGTGGTTATAGATCCCGGCGTTCGCCGGGACGACGTTGGAGATCGGGCTAACCTTAGAGGCTGTCCATGAACTGGCGCAACCGCGGCGCCCATTTATGGGCGTCGCGGCTGGTTGCCGAATGGCCGTATTCGCTGTCGAGCAGGAAATAGTCGGCGTCGACGCCCGCGGCCTTCAGCGCCGGCATCACGCTTGCAGCAAGTTCCGGCGGAAACAATTTGTCGGTCCGCGACAGCACATAAAGCACCTCGACTTGATCTTCGAAAACTGCGCCGTCACGTCGAAGCCGCGCAACGCCTTCGCCAGAATGATCAGCGAGTTTGCATCGAAACCCCTCGCCCACCGCGTGGCCTCGTCGCGGACCGCCGCCTCGATCTGTTCGGGATCGCTCATGGTATCGCGCAGGCGAGTCTCGATCCCGTAGGTCTTGAGCGTGGCTGATCGAATCTGGATCATGCTTTCCAGCACGCCGCCGCGATCGTAATAATCGCCGCCGTTCCAGTTCGGGTCCTGCAACAGGGTCGCGAGCAGGCGTTGCACATTGCCCTCGGCGCGCTCGCGCGGCACCATCGGGGTGGTGACGATCGCCGCAATCCCCGTCATCATTCCGGGATAGTCGACCGCCCATTGAAAGCCCTGGATGCCGCCATAGGACGGGCCGACGATCGCAACCAGTCTCTCGATGCCGAGATGATCGAGCAGCGCCTTCTGGGTCGCGACGATGTCGCTCACGGTGATGTCGGGAAACCGCGGCCCGTACCGCTTCCCCGTTAAGGGATCGATGCTCGCCGCATTGGTCGATCCGTAGGACGAGCCCAGCATGTTCGGACAGACGATAAAGAAGCGGCTGGTATCGACCGCTCTTCCGGGGCCGACGATCTCGTTCCAACTCCCTTCGGCCGTCGATCCCCCGGGATCGATCAGATGCGGGCCGCTGGTGTTGCCATGGGTGACCAGCACCACATTGTCGCGGTTGGGTGCGAGAACGCCCAGCGTCCGATAGGCGATGGTCACGGCCGGCATGATGATCCCGCTTTGCAGGCGGAAATCGCTGGCGACAAAGGTTTCCACTTCAGCCGAAGGAATGCGTGCTGTCATTTTCCTTGAACCCCGCCAATGAGGTATCTCAGCACGGGGCCGGCCAAAACGCAAAATGCAGGGGGTGTCGCCCCGGCGCTCGGCGGCATGGTTGCGGAGCCAAATCATTTGCTTGACCCAGGTCAAATCAGATAGCTGCGGATCGCGTAGTTTTTCCCGATGTCCACTCCGGCCAGGCGTGTCGTTAGGTGTCGTCGCGCGGCCGATCCAACCGAAGCACCATGCTGAACCAGAACCATTCTGTCCCGGACGAGAAGCTGCTGCTCGCCCGATTCTGGCAGAGCGCATCGGGATTCTGGCGTGGCCCGGGGGCGTGGCGGGCCTGGCTTCTGGTGGCCGTGCTGATCGCGACCGTGATCCTGCAATTGCTGACGCAGTATGCGCTGAATTACTGGAACCGTGACTTCTTCAACGCGATCGGGCGCCGGGACGCCGCCGGACTCTGGAGCCAGGCATTGCGATTCGTGCCGCTGGCCGCGGCCAGTCTCGCGCTCACGGTCTTCTCGGTCTGGGGCCGCATGACCATGCAGCGCACCTGGCGCGCGTGGCTCAGCAGGCATCTGTACGACTACTGGCTGAAAGATAATCGCTATGTCCGGCTCAGGTTCGTGGCCGGAGACTATGACAGTCCGGAATTCCGCATTGCCGAGGACGCCCGCATTGCAACCGATCTGCCAGTCGACCTCGCGAATGGTTTGTTGCAGTCGCTGCTCAATGCCGTGACGTTCATCGGAATTCTCTGGTCGGTGGGAGACGGCCTGTCCATCGAGCTCGGTGGTTTCGCTCTGAGCATTCCCGGTTACCTTGTCATCGCCGTGATCCTCTATTCCGCCCTGCTTTCGGGCGGCATCTTTCTCATCGGCCACCATTTGACGCGCGTACTGGAGGAGAACAAGCGGACTGAAGCCGAGTTGAGGTCGATCGGCACGCATCTGCGGGAGGGCGGCGAAGGGACTGCGCTGCCGGACGGCAGCAAGGATCCGCGTCACGTCATCGGCGCGGCATTGAAGGGCGTGATCACGATCTGGCGGATCTATATGTGGCAGCTGATGCGGATGACGGTGGTGACCTATTCCAGCCTCCTGATAACCCCGGTCATCGGCCTGCTGCTGTGCACCCCGAAATACCTGACGGGCATGATGAGCCTCGGGGAAGTGGTTCAGGCCGCGGCGGCGTTCGTCGTCGTGCAGACCGCGTTCAACTGGTTCACCGACAATTTCGCCAAGCTCGCGGAGTGGGCGTCCTCCGCTAACCGCGTTGCGTCTTTGCTGCTGGCGCTCGATCAGGTCGACCGGTCGGAGCGGACAACAGCCACGCCGTCTTCCGCTATCTCCTGAGCACCGCGATCATGCGGTTGGCGAAGGTCAGGCGTTCGGCCATCACCGAGACGAAATAGGTCAGAAGCTTCTGGCCGAGCGCCGGGCTCTCGCGCTTGATCGCCTCGAATTGATCCGTGCTCAGGACATAGAGGACGCTGGCGAATTCGGCCTGGATCGTTGCGCTGCGCGGCGCCTGCGAGACGAGGCCCATCTCTCCGATCGTGGTGTAGCGGCCGAGACTGCGTACCCGCGTGGTGCGGCCTTCGCCGGCGGGAATCATGATGCCGACGCGGCCGTCGAGAATGAAATGCATGGAATCGGCCGGCTCGCCGGCGCTGACGATGATCTCGCCGGCGTCGACCTCGAGGCGCTGGCAGCGCTGGATCAGTTCCAGGGCATCGTGTTCGGTCCCGAGAATCTCGGTGAACCAGTCGCGCAACGAGGCCCCTTCGCCCTCGCGGTCCTGATGTTGCGCGATGATCTCGTTCTCGCACCATTCCAGCGCATGATCGAGTTCAGGCACGATGCTGATTTCCCGGGAGATGAATTCGCTCGACCGCAAGGCCTTCTCGGCCGCGGGCGGCAGATGCACTAGCACCAGCCTGATGCCGCGGTCGTGGGCGGCCCGCTTGATCTGGGCGAAACTGTAGGCCGCCGAGGAATCGATGCCGGTGACCAGCTTGAAGTCGAACACCAGGAAGCGGCATTCCGGATGCCGCGCCAGCAGCGCCTTGACGTGCTGGTAGAGCCGGTTGGCCGAGCCGAAGAACAGATAGCTCTGCAGGTTGAGGCCCTGGATCTTGCCGCCATGCACTGAGAGCACCGCCTGATCGTCGCGGGAGCGATCGAGCGTACTGCGAAATTCCGAGCCGTCGAAGCTGTATTTGATGGAATCGATCCGAGAGGCGCTCAGCGCGAAGGTGGCGCAGCCGATCACCACACCGATCAGGATGCCCGCAATAAAACCCCATTGCACGATGATGACGATGATCGCCAGCAACGACAGATATTCCGTCAATGAAAGCCGCCGCCGGGACTGAATGATCCATTTGTGGAGTTGGTCCGCACCCAGATAGATCAAGAGGCCGCCGAGCACGAATTTCGGCATGTAGCCGAGCAGCATCGGAGCGAAGGCCAGCATCAGCACCGAAATCGCGGCGACGGTCAGTCCGGACAGCCGGCCTCTTCCGCCGCTGTTGAAGTTGAGCACGGAGCGGCTGATCGAAACGCAGCCGGTATAGCCGCCGAATGCGCCCGACAGCATGTTGGCCAGACCGGTGACGCTCAATTCGCGTTCGAGATTTGCTTCGCGATGAACGGCGACTTCGAGGCCGGTGGTGTTGAACAAGGCGCTCGAGGCGGTGACGAAGACGACCGCGATCAGATTGCCCGAGAGGTCCGGCAGGAGGTGCCAGGGGTAGCGGCCGATCTCGGTTGCGCTCCACGGCAGCATGTAAGTGACGTGCGGCGGCGGCTGGAAGGTCCACCCCGCGGCTTGCGCTTCCGTCAGGGAAATGCCCGCTAGCCAGAACACGAGGTGGGCGAGAAGAATGCCGGCGACAAGAATGACCGGGAGCCCGAACGAACCGCGGGAACGGTGCCAGGTCAGATACAGCACGGTCGCCATGGCGCAGGCAGCCGCCAGTTCGGACAGGTTCAGGGGGTTGGCGAACTGGTCGAGGGTTCCGAATTGAAGACGATGGCCGGTGATGACGCGAACGGCGCCCAACAGGATCAGGCAGCCGGTAGCGCCGAGGAATCCGCCGACCACCGGATAAGGCACGTAGCGGATCGCGCGCCCCATCCGCGTCATGCCGAAGCCGCACAGCACGATGCCGGTGGCGATGCTGGCGAGGCCAAGCGTGATGAGCACCGGCGCGAGCGGCGGCGCCGTCGTATCGGCCACCGCCATCCGCTCGACCAGCGATGACGCCAGGATCGCCGTCATCGCCGCGGTGGAACTCTCGGGACCGCCGATCGCAAACGGCAGGGAGCTGCCGAGCGCGAGAACCGCGGCAAGAACGGCCGATGAAATGAAGGTCGCGGCAACGCCGTAGGACAGATACGGCGCCAGGGGACCCGCGAAGATCAGCAACGCGTAGGAGAGCCCGAAGGTGACGGTCAGGACGCTGGCGGCGCTGCCGCCGAGTACGTCGTTAATCGCTCGGCGCAGTTTGGGACCGAGACTGACGGATTGATTGACCACGCGCGAACCCCACCACCCGTTGCCAGTGGTAGACGACCGCGTCAGCCAGCGACAAGAAAATTTTTGTGACAGTCCGGCGGGCTGCGACCGAACGATTGGAGTTTAATTATCCCCGCCGAATGCGCCGTGCCGGCCGATTCCGGAGGCAAAGCGGGTCGCGCCGGAGAGCGTCTCGCCTGACGCGATGACCTCGAGCCCGCCGCGCATTTCGTTGGCGATGGCGTCTTGTTCCGACAGGTCCCATTGCCGCAGCGCCGACAGCCGGTCGGCGCGCAGGCAGGTCTGGGGAAAGCGGGCGATCTCCTTGGCCAGCGCGATCGCCTGCGCGCGGGCTTCGCCTTTGGGGACCAGACGGTTGGCAAGGCCCATGCGCAGCGCCTCGGGGCCGCCGACCGGGCGGCCGGTCAAAATGAGGTCGATCGCCTGGGAATGACCGATCAGGCGCGGCAGCCGGATGGTGCCGAGATCGATCAGCGGCACTCCGAAGCGGCGGCAGAACACGCCGAAGGTGGCGTCCTCGGCAACCACGCGCATGTCCGCCCACAGCGCCAGCTCCATGCCGCCGGCGACCGCAAAACCTTCCACCGCCGCGATCACCGGTTTTGACAATCGCAGCCGGCTCGGCCCCATCGGCGCGATAGAATCGTGGCCGCCGACCTCACGCTTCTTGTTGGGATCGCCTGACGCCACCGCCTTGAGGTCGGCGCCGGCGCAGAAGAAGCCGCCGGTGCCGGTAAACACTGCGACCGAGGCGTCGGCATCAGCGTCGAACGCCCTGAACGCATCGTAAAGCTTCCGCGCCGTCGCGCCATCGACGGCGTTGCGGCAATGCGGACGATTGATGGAGACGATGGTCGCCGCGCCATCGCGCTCGACCAGCACGCTGTCAGCCTCGGTCATAGTCTGCTCCTTGTTGGCCTATCGCTCGATCACCCAGCGGGTGACCGCCTGGTGGAAATTGAGCGGCCCCGGCACGGTCATGTGGGTCTTGAGGTATTTGAAGCCGGCCTTCTGCAGCGTGCGATTAGGCGCGACGTTAAAGGCGTTCGGCTCGCAGTACAGGCGCTTGAGACCCAGTTGTTGAAAGTAGATGTCGACGCTGCGCCGTACGCACTCGGCGCCGACGCCCCGTTGCCGGCGCTCCGGCTCGATCACGTGCAGATGCATGTTGGCCTGCTCGCCGTAGTGGATTTTGTCGGCGGTTGAAAAGCCGATCCGCCGGTCGCCCAGCAGCCAAACCAGCATAACCATATTCTTTTGCTCGATCGGGAGCGCGCATTGATGGCGGAGGCGCTCGCGCCAGCTTTCTGCCGCGGGCAGGCGCGTGGGGTCAACACCAAGGGTTTCCAGATGCTCCGGCGTAGATTCTTGGAAGTAATCGATGATGATATCGACTTCTGAACCCGTCATCTCCCTGACCGCCAACGTCATCAGCTCTCCCCCGGGGTTCGCGCGGCCGTTTGAAGACCGTGTCCTGCGCAGGCAAGTCCAGCGTCTTGTGTTATTCAATTCCTTCGCGAAGGAATGACCCGTTCGCTTGCAATAAAGGTGTCAGATCTTCAACTCCGCGCCCGTAACGCGGCGATAGGCTTCGAGATAACGCTTGCTGGTGGCGTCGACGACGCTGGCCGGCAGGGGCGGCGGCGGGGCTTCGCCATTCCAGCGGCCGGCGCGGCGCTCAGCGTCGAGATAATCGCGCAGCGGCTGCTTGTCGAAACTCGGCTGCGGCTGGCCCGGCCGGTAGGCGTCCGCCGCCCAGAACCGCGAACTGTCGGGGGTCATCACCTCGTCGATCAGGATGATGTGGCCGTCTTTGTCGCGGCCGAATTCGAACTTGGTGTCGGCGATGATGATGCCCTGGTCGCGGCTGAGCTTTTCGCCGAGCGTATAGACCGCCCGCGTCATGCTTTCGAGCGTGTAGGTCACTTCGTCACCGAGGATCTCGCGCATCCGGGCGATCGTGATGTTCTCGTCATGGCCGGTTTCGGCCTTGGTCGCCGGGCTGAAGATCGCGGGCTCAAGCTTCGCGCTTTCGAGCAGCCCCGGCGGGAGCTTCTCGCCGGCGAGGGTGCCATGGGCCGCATATTCCTTCCACGCCGAGCCGGAGAGATAGCCGCGGATCACGCATTCGATCGGGAACACGGTGGTACGCCTGCACAGCATCGCGCGCCCGGCGAGCGAGGCGCGATGATCCGCCAGTGCCGGCACTTCGCGGATGATCTCGTCGGCATCGGCGCTGATCATGTGATGATGGACCACGCCTTCGAGCTCGTTGAACCACCACGCGCTGATCTGGGTCAGCACCGCGCCCTTCATCGGGATGGTCTCGGCCATGACCACGTCGAAGGCGCTGATCCGGTCGGTGGTCAGCAGCAGCACGCGGTCGTCGCCGACAGCATAAATATCGCGGACCTTGCCGCGCCCGATCCGGGGTAGGGGCAGGTCGCTGGCGAGCATAGTGGTCATGGGCGGACTTTCAAAGCAGCAGCGCTCGCGCGCGGGCACGCGCGGCCATCGGTGGATGAACAGGAATAGTTCATTCCGGCAGCGGAATGAACTCATGTTCGTTGGGAACAGGCGCGAAGCGGCCGGTTTTCCAGTCCTGCTTGGCCTGCTCGATCCGCTCTTTACTGGAAGAGACGAAATTCCACCAGATATGACGCGGGCCTTCCAGCGCGTCGCCGCCGAGAAACATCATGCGTGTGGGTTTTGCCGTTTTCACCGTGATGCGATCGCCGGGCCGGAAGATCAGAAGCCGCGGTCCCTCGAACCGGTCGCCTGCGATTTCGACCTCGCCGTCGACCAGGTAGACGGCGCGCTCCTCGTGGTCGGGGTCGAGCGGCACGCTGACGCCCTGTTGCGCCGTCACTTCGGTGTAGAACCACGGCGATACCATCGAAACCGGCGATTTCACCCCAAAACCGCTGCCGGCGATGACACGCGCCGTAAAGCCGCGGTCTTGCACCGTGGGCAGGTCGGCAGCGGCGTAATGCTGAAACGACGGCGCGATCTCTTCGGAGCCTGCCGGCAGCGCGATCCAGCTCTGCAGGCCCAGCATCTTCTGGCCATTCTGCCGCTGCAGGTCCGGCGTGCGTTCCGAATGCGCGATGCCGCGGCCGGCGGTCATCAGGTTCATCGCGCCGGGCTGGATTTCCCGGACGTTGCCCTCGCTGTCGCGGTGCATGATGCTGCCGTCGAACAGATAGGTGACGGTGGCGAGCCCGATATGCGGATGCGGGCGTACGTCCATGCCCTTGCCGGACATGAACTGAACCGGGCCGAAATGATCGAAGAAGATGAAGGGGCCGACCATCTGGCGCTTGCCGTGCGGCAGCGCGCGCCGCACCGAAAATCCGTCGCCGAGATCGCGGGTGCGCGGCACGATGACAAGCTCCAGCGCGTCGCAGGATTTGACGTCGCCGAGTACGGGATCGTTGTCGGGAAGCCAGCTCATGGGGTCTCCGTGATTTTTCTTCTTTCCGTCATCCTGAGGCTCACATTGCGGTGCGCTTGCCCCGTAGTGTGAGCCTCGAAGGACAGGCCAGCATGATGCTGCCATCCTTCGAGGCGCGCAAGAGCGCGCGCACCTCAGGATGACGTCACGTGTGCGGCAACGATTATCCGTCGGCCCGCAGCGCGCGCCGGAACAGCTTTCCGGTCGGGCCGGTCGGCATGGCGTCGATCCAGTGAAACGCCTTCGGAATCTTGTAACCGGCAAGATGGCGCTCCCGGCGCAGGAACAGGTCGATCTCGCCGGTTTCCGGCGGCGCGCCGCGGGCGACGAGATAGGCCTCGATGCGTTGTCCCAGCCTCGGATCGGGTTGGCCGACGACGGCGCATTGCGCGATGGCGGGATGCGCCAACAGCGCGTGCTCGATCTCCTCGCCGCTCACCTTGATGCCGCCGGTATTGATCACATTGTCGATGCGGCCGGAGACCCAGAGATAGTTGTCGGTGTCCATTCGCCCGAGATCGCCGCTGCGCCACCAGCCGTCGCGGAATTTTTCGCGCGTCAGTTCCGGATCCTTCCAGTAGCCGATCGCCAGCGACGGGCCCGAGATCGCGATCTCGCCGGTTTCGCCGTTGGGTGCTTCATCGTCGAAGCCGCCGCCGGGAACGAGAATCCGGACATCGGCGCCGACCACGGGGCGCCCACTGGAGCCGATCTTGCCGCGCTCCATCAGATCGCGCGTGTTGGCCATCACGCCGGATGCGGTAAAGGCTTCGCCGGAGAGATAGACGCAGCAGATGTTTTTGCAGAACCTGTCGTAGAGCTGGCGCACGTCGCTCGGCGCCGGGGCTTCGCCCGAAATCGACACCAGCGTCAGCGCCGACAGGTCGTAATTTTCCGGCGAGGCCTCGAACACCATCCGCCACATGGTCGGCACCAGCGGCGCCAGCGTGATGCGCTCGCGCTGGCAGGATTGCAGAAACGCCGGCGGCGTGAACAGCCTGCCGAAACAGATTTTTGCTTTCGCGGCCATGTAAGGCAGCACGATGATCGGCCATGCCGCGAAGGACGGCTGCATGTAGAGCAGCGTCGCACTATCCGGCGTGATCGGCCCCATCACCACCTGGCCGCCCTTGGCGGCCTCCAGCAGCGTCTTCTGGCTGTGCATGATGCCCTTGGGCTTGCCGGTCGTGCCCGACGAGAACACGATCGCGGCGACATCGGAGGGCTTTGGCCCGTTCACCGCGACGTCGAAGGGTGCCGTTGTCGCGACGATGTTGCCGTAGTCCGCCTCGGCGCTGCCGCGTGCGCCCAGGCTGATGCGCCGGATCGGGCGGCCGGATGCGGCGACCGCCGCGGTCGCCTCGGCTTCGAGATCTTCGTCATGCACCAGGATCTTGGATTCGAGCCAGTCGAGCGCCTGGCCCAGTCGCTCCGGCGTCTCTCGTACATGAAGACTGCAGGCGATCCGTCCGCTCAAGGGAGCTGCGAACCACGCCACCGCGTGCCGGGCCGAACTGCGGCAGAGATAGGCGATCACCTGGCCCGGTCCCGCACCGTGATCGGCAAAGCCCTGCGCCATTGCGAGCGCCTGATCGAGCGCGTCTGCGCCGGTGATGCGGTCTTCTTCGTCGACGAACAGCTCGTCGCGCCCGCGCCACGCGGCCGAGCGGATGAACAGGTCGCTCAGGGTCTCGATGAAGGGCGTGCGCAGCATGGGAAAATCTTGAGTCGGCGGGATGGCCCCGCAGGTTACAAGGCCACGGCCGATCCGGTCCACCCCGGGCAGCCCCTTCGGGTACTCAATATTGCGCACCTGCAAGGTGTGCCGACGAAATGCCGCATCCAGCAAAATCAAAACCCGTAGATCAACGGATAGGAGTCGGTCGTCGCCCGGTACATCTTACGGCCCGATGCGACAACGCAGTCGAGCCACCCCAGGACCGATGCTGCGGCGCAGGTCCAAAAGCTGCTACGCCAGCAAGCTGCGATCGCCCGGTTCGGCAGCTTCGCACTGCGCGAGCGGGATTTGATGAAGATCCTCTCCGAGGCAGTCC
>JBAUUA010000783.1:0-8707 GCA_049582465.1 Bradyrhizobium sp.
CGCCGATCGTGAAGGCCAATGCGGTTCAGGGTCCGATCCACCCGACGCTCGGGATCGCGATGGACATGTCGATCCAGCTGAAGGCCGCCAATGGCGCGATCTGCACGCTCCGCCTGTCCTTCAACAATGACGGTCCGCTCGGGACCTTCTTCCGCTACATCGGCGACACCGGCACCTATATCGCCCGCTACGACGACCTCTTCAACGGCAAGGAAGAGAAGATCGATGTGTCCAAGGTCGACGTGTCGATGAACGGCATCGAGCTGCAGGATCGCGAATTCTTCGCCGCCATCCGCGAGGGTCGCGAGCCCAACGCGAGCGTCGCCCAGGTGCTGCCCTGCTATCAGGTGCTGCACGATCTGGAGCAGCAGCTCAACGCCGGATGAAACCGGCGCCGCGGCCCGCGGGGCGCCGGGGACACCTGCGTCGTGAGGCCGCGCCGAGAAGCGCAGCCCGCTCAATAGACCTTGGGGACGAAGCGCTGGATCGACTTCTTGGGCCGCCTGTAGCCGGTATCCGACTGGCGCGCCGGCAGCTCGATCTCGACCGGCCGCATGTCCTTGTAGGGAATCTGGTCGAGCAGATGCCGGATGCAATTGAGCCGGGCGCGCTTCTTGTCATCGGCGTTGACGACGTGCCACGGCGTCTTCTTGCGGTCGGTATGCTCGAACATCACGTCCTTGGCTTTGGAATATTCGACCCAGCGCTTGCGCGATTCCACGTCCATCGGGCTGAGCTTCCAGCGCTTGATGGGATTGCGGATGCGCTCCTGGAACCGGCGCTCCTGCTCCTCGTCATTGACCGAGAACCAGTACTTGATGAGATAGACTCCCGAGCGCACCAGCATCTCCTCGAATATCGGGCAGGAATGCAGAAACTCCCGGTATTCGTCGTCGGTGCAGAAGCCCATGACATGCTCGACCCCGGCGCGGTTGTACCAGCTGCGGTCGAACAGGACGATTTCACCGCGCGTCGGAAGCTCGGCGACGTAGCGTTGAAAATACCACTGGCCGCGCTCGCGTTCCGTCGGCGTGCCGAGCGCCACGACGCGGCAGATGCGAGGGTTCAGGCTCTCGGTGATGCGCTTGATGACACCGCCTTTGCCGGCTGCGTCGCGGCCCTCGAAGATGACGGCGACCCGCAGGCCCTGCAGCCGGACCCATTCCTGCAACTTGATCAGCTCGAACTGCAGATGGGCGAGCTCGTCGACGTATTTGTAGTCCTTCGGGGGTATGCGCGATTTCGGCCGCTCGGCCGCGTGCCAGTACTGCTCGACGGCGGTGATTTCCCTGGCGTCACGCAGCACGGACTCTTCAGCCGCGGCCGATTTGTGTTCCTTTGTCATTCGCCCCTCTCGGCTCATGCACTGATGACGACCTACGAATCGCAGCTATGTATTTTCGGCGCGTTAATTCGAAGAACAATCCGTATAAGCCGCGCAACTGCGAAGCATTATCAGGAGTAATCGCGGGCATCGTGCGCCGACGCGCTAGACGGCCTTGTGGATCTTGTTGCGAAAGCCGCGGGGCGACAGGCCCGTGGCCCCTGAAAACAGCCGGCTGAAATAGGCGGGGTCGTCGAAGCCGAGCGCATAGGCGACGGTCGAGACCGGCAGGTTGGTATAGACGAGATTGCGCCGGGCCTCGCGAATGACGCGATCGAGGATCAGATGCGACGCCGCGTGGCCGGTCGCCGCACGGGCGAGGCGGCTCAGATGCGTCGGCGTGATCGACAGCGCTGTGGCGTAATCCGATACCGTCCAGTGTTCGAGGAAGTGCTGTTCGAGCAAGGCCTCGAAGCGCCGGAACAGGTCGGCCTTCGACGCTGCGTCCGGCGCATTTTGCTTTCCTGCCATTTCGCGCGCGACCAGCCCGATCAGGGCCGCCGACAGGGCGCGCAAGAGATGCGCCCTGGCGAAATGCCGGCCGGCGAATTCGGAAAAGACCTGCGCCATGGTGCTGCGCATCTGCGGCGTTCCCCGCACCACGGCCGGCTGCGCCAGCACGCGCCGCAGTCCCTCCGCCGGCGTCAGCACCTCGTCCAGCATCTCGGCGGCGACCGTCAGCACCCAGCCCTGCGTTCCCCGGGTGAAGGAGAAGCCGTGAACATGGCCGACCGGTACGTTGACGGCCCGCATCGGCCGCAACGCGTGGACGCGTCCCTCGAGCGTCGCCTGTCCGCCGCCGCGCGCGACCAGCAGAATCTGATGCAGCCGCGCATGGCGGTGGGCCGCGAATTCCCATTCGTGCAGCACGGAGCGCGCGGCAATGGTCTCGCAATGCACGACGTCGGGCAGGTCGCCTGCCTCGCCGAACAAATTATAGGTCTGGATCGATCGGTTCGAAATCGTCTCGGTCATGTTCGAATTGTACAAGTTTTTGCGGGGTCTATCCATTTGATAAACGGTAAATTCCGATAGATTCGTCCAAACGAAGAAGTGCCGGTTCGGGAAACGGAAACGTCAGGGAGAAACCAGATGAAAGTCCAGGTTTGCATCATCGGCGGCGGCCCGTCGGGGCTGTTGCTGTCGCAGCTGCTGCATCTGCAGGGCATCGAAACCGTGGTGCTGGAAAAGTACAGCCGCGAATATGTATTGGCGCGAATTCGCGCCGGCGTATTGGAGCATGGCTTCGCCAAGCTCATGCGCGAGGCCCAATGCGGCGAGCGCATGGACCGCGAGGGCGAAATCCACCGGGGATTCCACATCGCCCATGATGGGGTGATGGACCATGTCGATCTCTTCAAATATTCCGGCGGCAGTTCGGTCGTGGTCTACGGCCAGACCGAGCTGACCCGCGATCTTTACGAGGCGCGCGCCCGGATGGGCGGCAACGTCATCCACAACGCGGAAGATGTGACGCCCCACGATCTGAAATCCGATGCGCCCCATGTCACCTATCGCGATGGCGACAAGGTCATCCGCATCGATTGCGACTATGTCATCGGCGCCGATGGCTTCCATGGCGTCAGCCGCAAGTCGATCCCGAAGGACGTGCTGCGGGAATATGAGCGCGTCTATCCCTTCGGCTGGCTCGGCGTTCTCTCCCGCACCAAGCCGGTCTCGCCCGAGCTGATCTACGCCAAGCACGAGCGCGGCTTTGCGCTCTGCTCGCTGCGCTCGCAGGTGCTGAGCCGCTATTACATCCAGGTGCCGCTGACCGATACGACCGAGGACTGGTCCGACGACGCCTTCTGGGCCGAGCTCAAGCGCCGCCTGCCGGCCGAGGTGGCCGGCCGGCTGATCACCGGCCCGTCGATCGAGAAGAGCATCGCGCCGTTGCGCAGTTTCGTGGCCGAGCCGATGCGCTATGGCCGGCTGTTCCTCGCCGGCGACGCCGCCCATATCGTGCCGCCGACCGGCGCGCGCGGGCTCAACAGCGCTGCCTCCGATATCTATTATCTATATCACGCCATGGTCGATCACTACAAAAAGGACGATGATTCCGGCCTCGACGGCTATTCGAAGAAGGCGCTGGCGCGGGTCTGGAAGGCGCAGCGGTTCTCGTGGTGGATGACCATGCTGCTGCATCGTTTCCCGGACAACATTCCCTATGACGACAGGCTGCAGGAAACGGATATGTCGTATCTGTTCTCCTCCGAGGCCGCGCAGCGTTCGCTGGCCGAAAACTATGTCGGGCTGCCGTTCTAGCGATTGGGGCCGGCGGGCTCCGAATTGATCCAGAACAAATCGCGCCAGCCGGCGATCTGCAAAACTGGCCGAAAATAATCCAGTGAAAGCGGAGGCCATGCCTAGCTCCAAGCGACAGCCCGTGCCCGGCACCACCATTTTCGACGGCGAGCAGGCCCGCAAGGGCTATGCGCTGAACAAGATGTGCTATTCCTTCAACGATGCCGCCAATCGCCGGGCCTTCGTCGCGGACGAAGACGCCTATTGCGCCAAATACGGCCTGAACCCGCAGCAGCGCGACGCCATCCGCAACCGCAACGTGCTGCAGCTGATCGAAGCCGGCGGCAATGCCTATTACCTCGCGAAATTCGCCGGGATCTTCGGGCTCGACATGCAGGATATCGGCGCCCAGCAAACCGGTCTGACCAAGGACGAGTTCAAGGCCAAGCTTCTGGCGGCGGGGAGATAGACCGTGGCGAAGATCGTCGGCACCATCACTACCTCGCATGTTCCGGCCATCGGCGGCGCCATCGCCAAGGGCCTGCAGAACGACCCGTATTGGAAACCCTTCTTCGACGGCTTTCCGCCGGTGCGCGAATGGCTTGCGAAAGTAAGGCCTGACGTCATCGTGCTGGTCTACAACGATCACGGGCTGAACTTCTTCCTCGACAAGATGCCGACCTTCGCGGTCGGGGCGGCGGACGAATACCGCAACGCCGACGAGGGCTGGGGTATCCCGACGGTGCCGCCGTTCCGCGGCGACTCGGCGCTGTCCTGGCATCTGATCGAATCCCTGGTTGCCGAGGATTTCGACCTGACGACCTGTCAGGAGATGGTGGTCGACCACGCCTTCACTTTGCCGATGGCGCTGTGCTGGCCCGACATGAAGTGGCCGGTGCGCACCATTCCGGTCTGCGTCAACACGGTGCAGGGGCCGTTGCCCTCGGCGGCGCGCTGTTACCGGCTTGGCCAGGCGATCGGGCGGGCGATCGCGTCATGGCCGGGAGACGAGCGGGTGGTCGTGATGGGCACCGGCGGGCTGTCGCACCAGCTCGACGGCGAACGCGCCGGCTTCATCAACAAGGATTTCGATCTCAAGTTCATGGACAGCATGGTCTCTGACCCGGCCTGGGCGACGAAGTATTCGACCACCGAACTGGTCGAGCTCTCGGGCACGCAAGGCGTCGAACTGCTGAACTGGGTGGTCGCGCGCGGCACGCTGCCGGAGAAGGTGAACAAGAAGCACGCCAACTACCACATTCCGATTTCGAACACGGCGTCGGGGCTGATGGTGCTTGAGCCGCAGGCTTGAGGCCGGATCCGGTGATTTCACCGGATCACCGAATGCGGCCCCCGGGGGGAAGCAATGAAACGAATGGCGCTTGCAACCTTCCTGGTGACGGCGGCCGCATTGCTCGGCACGTCGGCATTCGCTCAAAAAGAGAAGGTCGATGTCGGCAAGCAGGAATTCAAGACAAATTGCGCCGCCTGCCACGGCGCGGATGCGAAGGGGAATGGTCGGGAGGCCTATAATCTCGAGGTCGCGCCGTCCGACCTGACATTGCTTGCCGGGAACAATGCGGGCGTATTCCCGGTCGACCATCTCATTGATGTGATCGACGGCCGCGCACAAATCAAGAGCCACGGCCTGCGCGAAATGCCCGTCTGGGGAAAACGCTACGCAGCCAGCGCCGCCCAAAACTTCGCCGATTCCCCCTATGATCAGGAGGCGTTCATCCGGGGCCGGGTGTTGATACTGGTCGACTATCTCAGGCGCATTCAGCAACCATAGGGGTGACGCGGGCCCGCGGTGACCGCCGCGGACATGCCGGCAGCACCCGACGAGCCGACCACGAGCGCGTCGCATTCGCTAGTGCCTCAGCGTCCTTGCGTCCGCGATCCACTAGGCCGCGACAAAGGCGAGCAGCGTGCCGTTGGCCGCCGCCGGCGCGATGCAAACCGCGTCACCGCTGCGAATCCCCGCGCTGCCGAAGGCCTTCCGGGCTGCGGCAAGATCGGACGTCACAATCATGAGGCCCGCGCCGCCGCGCTCCGGCAATCCCGCCAGCGAGACTTCGGGATAGCGCCGGCCCAGCTGCTCCCTGGTGAGGAACACGAAATCGGCGCGATCCGAACCCGAGGGCACCGCGACCGCGCCGTCCGGTTCAGTCCTCGCCTCGCGGTCGATTATGCGCGCGAGGTGCGCGGCATCCTTGGCCGGCTCCGGCGACACGATCAGCACCTGCCGCAGGCGCTTGGCGCCATTGGCGTGCTTCATCAGCTCTGGAATCCAGACAGTGTCCCGCGTCTTGTGCTGGCAGGCGAAGATCCGCACCCCGCCCGGCGCCTCGGCAACCGGCCATTGAAAGGTCGTGAACCTGGCTGCCGACAGCCGGCCGTCCGGCATCGTGACCGGCCGCTCGAAATCGGTCGGGCCCACCGGCTCAAAGCCGCGCGCGCGGATTTCCTCGGCGCCGACGACGGAATCGACGGCCGTGAACGCCACGCGTTCGATGCCTTCGCCGCGCTTGGCGAGGAAGGCGCGCGCGGGAGCATTATGTTCGGTTTCAGCGAGTACGCCGAGCAATTCCATATAGTCGGGGTCGAACATGATGGTGTAATTGCCCGATCCCATATGCGCGCTATGCGTGCCGCGCGGCGATACGGTGAATCCGAGCCGCCTCCAGTTCTCGGCCGCCTTGTCGAGATCCCTGACCATCACGACGGCATGGTCGATTCCAATGACGTTCTCGAGTGCCACTCGCTTGTTTCCCCGGCATGAATTGGCGGCAAGCTAACCAGATCGATCCGGCGTCCGCAAGCCAACCCATGCAAGCGTTATCGCTCTCGCTCGCGTCGATCGGGAAGGAGGGAATGAAGATGGATCGCGCAAGAATACGTCGGCTCATCCCTTGAGCTGGATCAACAGCGGCCATCGCCACTTCGTCCAGTATGATACTCGAACCGCTTTTGGAGAATTGCAATGAAACCCGTCGCGCTCTTGATCGCGCTTTTTGCACTTTGCGAGCCGGCGATTGCTCAAACCACGGAATGTCAGTCGGTCCCGAAGGCGAGCGATCGTCTCGCTTGTTACGACAGAGCCGCCTCGCCGGCCCGTCGGGTCAAGCCCGTCGCCGCATCCCCTGCGCCTGTGGCAGCGCCCGCGGCGCAACCGGGCCAAAGCGGCGATCTGCTGGCCGAGGAAAATGCGCGATTGGACGCCAAGATAAAAAACATCTGCCGCGGCTGCTGAGTTCGCGCACCTACGTTTGAGATAGATCAAAGTGGTCAACCGCCTCTCGGGCTTAGATGGCATCGTCGTGCTCTCGGGCAGGGAGGCGTCAATGACAGGTTCTCTGGAGTTTAGTGCGCGCGCTGCGTTATGCCGACAACTCGCCAGGCGCGAACCGAAAAGCAAAATTCTTTGGCTTGCGGAGGCTGAGAGGTGGTCGCGCCTCACCTTGGCGGCGCGTGACCCCGTCGTGGCATCTGAGTACCGGAACACCGACGGCTGGGATGCGCTTGAAGCGTTTCTGGGCGAGATGCCTCGCGAGGCAGCTAAAGCAAACTGAGCTTCGTGCGACAGGAAAAGATCGCCCAGTTGCCGGGAGCGTTTGCGGCAGGCGAAACAGTCGCCGGCCGCCGAATTCGATCGCGCGATTGGGCGTCTCGACTGTTGCAAGTCGATCCGAATGACCTTGCCCCGACAGCCGCCTTGTAGCCCGCTTGTGCGGGCCAGGCATTATCAGCGGGCGTTGCTGAAAGCGGCGCGATGCGTGCCGGTTCGGCTGGCCTTCTTTTGTGCCGGCCGCACGATCGGCGGACCGCTTCGCGGATTGTTGAGCCAGCCGGTCAGCCTCCTTGCCATGGTAGGGGGGCCGGCCGGTTGGCCGCTCGATACGAAGGGGTCGGTGTAGCACCGGGCGCCGGCGGTGCGCGCCATCTTCGCGACTGCCTCGGTCATGGCCGGCGCGCCGCAGGTGTAAACCACATCATGCGCCGACAAATTCGGCAGATGATCGGTCGGCCGTCCGACACGGATCGCGGGAGAGACGTCTTGCGGCTCCGATACGGTCGGAATGATGGTGACGTTGGGAAACAGCGCCAGGCGGCAGAGCGCACTGTGCATATACAGCGACTGCAGCTTTCGCGCCGCGACTACGAAGATCAATTCGCGCTGCGGCCGCTCCATGATCGCGGCGACAGCGATCGCCCACATCGGCGCGAAGCCGGTGCCGCTGGCGACGAGAACGATGCTGCCGGTGTGATTTGGCCGCAGATAGGCGCTGCCGAGCGGCCCCGTCACTTTCACACGATGCCCGATGCGGATATTGCGA
Source organism: Bradyrhizobium sp. (assembly GCA_049582465.1). Classification (GTDB taxonomy): domain Bacteria; phylum Pseudomonadota; class Alphaproteobacteria; order Rhizobiales; family Xanthobacteraceae; genus Bradyrhizobium. The sequence continues at coordinate 7,966 of JBAUUA010000783.1, forward strand.
CCGAGCGCCGATGAAACGGCCCCGTCGGAGACCTGCCGGATGTGAAAGTGCAGCAGGCGATGATCGGGAGGTCCCTCCAGCGGATAGCTCGGGCTGTAAGAACGCGCCGGAAAGCCCCGGAATTGCACCTTGCAATACTGGCCCGGAAGGTAGCGAAGCGGCTTCGGCAGTTCCACGTCGACGCCGATCACGTCCGGCGCCAGCCTCACGATGTTCGCCACCCGCCCCGACAAGGAGATCTGGTCGGGCACGGGTTCGGTGACGATCTCCAGATCGGAAACGATCCGGGCCTGGCAGGCGTGGATCATGTCGTCGCCATGTTCGTGCCCGCCGAACACCTTGCCGTCGACGAGGCGCACGCGGCAGGCGCCGCAAATGCCGCTGCGGCAGTCATGGGGCAGATCAATCCCGTTCATCAGCGCCGAGTCGAGCAACAGGTCGCCGCAATTCGCCAGGAACGGCTCGTTGTTCAGCGTCACTTTGCAGGTCTTACTCATTATTCTACCTCGAGACGGATTGGCCGGACATGCCGGGTGTGTCTGATCTGACTGTGATCGAAGGCCGCGACCCGCATGAAGACACCGGTCTTGATCGGCACGTCGTATTGGCTGTTGGTGTCGAGACGGCGCGCCACTTCCAGCGCCCAGTGCCCGGAGGCCCAGCGCGCCGCGCATCGCACGTCGGCCCGATCGCCCGTGAATTCGCCGGCAATGATCACGCCCGGGATGACCGTGCCGGTCGG
>JBAUUA010000784.1:0-2558 GCA_049582465.1 Bradyrhizobium sp.
GCCATGCCGTCGGGACGCGGGCCATGCGGCCGGCGGCGGCGGCGCGGAAAACGATCGCGTTCGCCGCCCTCGAAGCCGGCCGGGCCGCCGCTGATCTGCGGCTGCGGTCCGGTGATGAACGACGGCAGCCGGTCGACGCTGCCCGTATCCGGAATCACCGGTTGCGGCTGCGGCTGCGGCTGCGGCTGAAACTGCGGCTGCGGACGATGTTCGCGCGGCTGATGCTGCTCGCGCGGCTGATAGGGCTGGCCATCGCGCTGGTCGCGCGGATTGTTGTCGCGCGGGATGAACGGCTGCGGCTGCACCGGCACGAAACCGGGCTCCTGACCGAAATGCGAAAAGCTCTCGCCCTCGTCGTCGCCGTCCTCCGAGGCCATCTCATTGTCGGTGCGCGGCTGCGGCTGGTTCTGCCGGAACTGTTCCTGCGCGGCGGCGATCAGGCGGAAATAATGTTCGGCATGCTGATAGTAGTTCTCGGCCGCGACCGGATCGCCGGATGAGCGCGCATCGCGCGCCAGCTGCACGTATTTCTCGGCAACATGGGATGCGGTGCCGCGGATCTTGATGTCGGGCCCATTGGACTCGAATACCCGGGTCATCGGGTTCTGGCCGCGCCGGCCGCCATCATTCCTGTTGTTGTTGTTATTCCGGTTACGCATCCGTTTGTTGTTCTGACCGTTTCTCATGTCTCGCCTTTATTCCAGCCCTGAAGTTATCAGCCTTGAGTGATTAGCCTTGAAGCGTGATTAGCCTCGAAGTTGTTCGTCCTGGATGATCGTCGCCACGGTCGCTTGGTCCGGCACGCTCACGCACACCGAATCGCAGCGCTATTCAATTCCACGCAGAAGTTACAATACGTCGCGGTCAGCAAAGACACGCTCCCCAACAGGCCCGGCGGATACCGCGGGCTGCATCAAGTCATTCCGCCTGCCAGAACAAGCACAGGTTTCTCGCGTGAGTTTTCAAGCGCAATATCAGGCTTTCGTTCGCTTTGCGGTCGCAAGCAGCGCAGCTCTTTGAAGCCATCGCGCTCGACTGGACCTGCGTTTTGGAACCTTTCACTCGGGGCGGGCTCTCGCTCTGAGAACTCTGGCCTCCACCCGAAATAACCCCACGGGACATCAACGGGGGCCAACCCTGGACCGATGTTGTGACCGGAACGTAGTCGCTCCCGGGGAATATTCCAAGGGCTTTTTTGCCTTTTATTCGGGCTTTATGGGGGCAAGTTGCCGGCCCGCCACGGCCCGGTGAATACCGGCCAGATCGGCTTTTGCAGGTGCAGGAACCATTAACCCTGCGGCTGTCATCAACCCTTCAATATCGCCGCTTTGACGCTGCCCAGCTTCTACGACGAGCGCGCCTCCGGGCGCGAGTAACCTCGCGGCCTGCGGGATCAGGGCGCGATAGGCGTCCAATCCGTCCAAGCCGCCGTCGAGCGCTCTGCGCGGATCGTGATCGCGGACCTCGATTGCGAGGCCGGGGATTTCCGCCGAGCGGATATAGGGCGGATTGGAGACGATCAGGTCGAGCGGTCCGGACAACGCCGCAGCATAGTCGCAGGCGATGAAGCCGGCGCGACCGGCGAGCCCCAGATCGACAGCGTTGCTGTGTGCTGTTTGTAACGCATCCTGGCTGATGTCGGTGCCGACACCGAACGCGTCAGGTAATTCGGACAACAGCGCCAGCAGAATTGCTCCCGAACCGGTACCGATGTCGGCGATGCGCGGCGGATGGCCCGGACGCGGAGCCGCGCGCAGCATTTCCAGCGCCAGCTCGACCACGGTTTCGGTGTCGGGCCGCGGCACCAAAGTCGCGGCCGAGAGTTTCAGCGGCAGTCCCCAGAATTCCCTGAGCCCGAGAATTCGCGCGACCGGTTCGCCGTCAAGCCGGCGGCGCGCGAAATCCTCGAGACGCGCCGCTTCGGCGGATGTGAGACGCCGCTTCGCCGCCGCCATCACCCCGGTGAGATCGAGCCCGAGCACCGCGCAGACCAGGATTCGCGCGTCGAGTTCGGGCGAATCGAGGCGTTCGGATTTTAATCGCGCCGTCAGCGTACGACGCGCGGAATCGACGGTTTGTCCGGCGAATGATTCGCTCACGCAACGTCCTCATGGCCGGTGAGGCGCCGCAACAATCTCGGTGTCGTCCCTGCGAAAGCAGGGACCCATACGCCGTGACTTCTCGATTTGGATGGCGGAAGTTGAAACCTTCCGCAACAATGAGCGCCTGTGGTTATGGGTCCCGGCTCGCGCTTCGCTTGGCCGGGACGACGAGGGGGGCTCACGCCGCGGCGCCCTGGGCGGCAAGCTGGGCAGCCTGATGCTCGGTGGTCAGCGCATCGACCAGTTCGCCCAAAGCTTCGCCGGCCATCACCTGCGGCAGCTTATAAAGCGTCAGGTTGATGCGATGGTCGGTGACGCGGCCTTGCGGAAAATTATAGGTGCGGATGCGCTCGCTGCGGTCGCCGGAGCCGACCTTTTCGCGGCGATCGGCCGAGCGCACCGCGTCGATGCGTTGCCGTTCGGCGTCATAGATCCGCGAACGCAAGATGTTCATCG
>JBAUUA010000785.1:0-2066 GCA_049582465.1 Bradyrhizobium sp.
GTTCCCGGCCTTTCGGCATCGGGAGATTGAGCGGCAGCTCTGCCGCGGTCGCGAGCTGATCCAGCAGGACCGAGACGAGTCGGCCATCCGCGCCGCTTTCATCGTGCTGGCGCGGGCGGCCGACGAGGAGGTTAATCAACTCCCGCATCAGCGGCCCAATGTGGACTACGGTGGTGCGGCGCGACAGCTCCGGCAGCGCGTCGACCGCGACATAAAGCGTTTGCAGCCGCGTCGACGTCAAATGCCGGGTCGCGTGCATGGTATTGGCCGGCACCCAGATGGCGCGTTCCGGCGGCGCGACGAAGGTCGAGCCTTCCGCGGTGACGGCGATCGAGCCCGAGGTGACCGCCAGAAGCTGTGCGCGGCCGTGACGATGCGGTGGCAATCCTCCCCCGCGCCTGACATCCAGCACATAGGCCACGATCCGCTGCGGATAGTCGGCGGATGGAGGTTGGCGCACGTCGGGATGGATGGCGGTGGTCATGACGCGTCCGCGATATGGGGCTATGTCGTTTCACAACTATTTTATGTCGGAATAGCGATAACACGTCGAAAATATCCTGAAATATGGTCGGAGCCGGTTTCAGCGGCGGTCAACAGCGCGAGGAGATGAATATGAAATCAACAGTGGTCGGCGGCGCGATGCTTCCTCATGCGCCCCAGTTCTTCACCCTGCCCGACACCGAAGACAAAAAGACGGTCGAGCAGGTGCGCGCGGTCGCGGCGGATATCGGCAACAAGCTCAAGGCGTTGAAGCCCGACCTTTGGATCATATTCTCCAACGATCACGCCGAGCAGTTTTTTCTTAACTCCACCCCGCCGTTCACGATCCATGTGGGCGGCGAAGCCACGGGCGAATTCGCCGGACGCAAGTTCCACTGGAAGATCCCGAGCGAGATCGGCTTCGAAATCGTCCGGCAGCTCTACCGCCAGCAATTCGATCCCGCTTTCACCAGCACCGCGCGCATCGACTACGCCATCGGCATTCCGCTGACGCATCTCGGCGTCACCGATCCGGTGCTGCCGATCTACGTCAACGCCTATCTGCCGCCACAGCCGACCATGGAACGTTGCTACGCTTTCGGCCAGGCGATCGCCCGCACCGTCACCTCGCTCGCCTTGCGAACCGTCATCCTGTCGAGCGGCGGCATGTCACATTTCCCGGGAACCGACCGCTATTCCAATCCGGAGCTCGCCTGGGACAACAAACTTCTGGAAAAGCTCGCGGCCGGCAATCTGAAATCGTTGATCGGTTTCGACGAGGCCGAGCTGGACGATACCGGCAACATCGAATTGCGCTGCTGGGCCTGCGCCGCGGGCGCGCTGGGCGAGCGCAAACCCGACATCGTGTCGATGGATCCGAGCTGGCACCACAATTATGCGTCGCTGGCCTGGTTCGGCGAAGAAGGCAACGGGCGCGATGCGCATTATCCCTCGATCAGGCCGGAACTGGTGCAACTGACGTCGGCGCTGCACGGCCTCGCCCACAACGAGACCGATCGCGCGCAGTACCTCGCCGACGCCCCCGGCTATGCCGCCAGGTTCAACATGTCGGACGAGCACCGCGCGGCGCTGGTGAAGCTGGAGGTTCCCTCGATCGTGAAGATGGGCGTCCACCCGCTGGTGCCATTCCTCGCCAACATGCAGATCCAGCGGCTGCGGAATCCGCGCTGACATGAACAGCCCTCATCTCCCGCACTTCACCGATTTCGTCGGCGGACAGCCGGTCGCGGCCGACCGGTCCGGCACCGCCATCGACCTGATCGCGCCGCAAACCGGACAAACCATCGGAACGATCGCAGAATCCGGCACTACTGGCGTCGACCGCGCCGTCGCGGCGGCTTCCGCGACGTTCGCGGTCAATCGCAGGCAGCCGACGCATCAGCGCATTGCATGGCTGAAGGCCGCCGCTCAGGCGCTGAGCAAGGCCAATGACGAAATCGCGGCGCTGATCTGCGTGGATGTCGGCAAGCCCATCCGGATGGCGCGCTTCGAAGTCAGGCGCGGCGCCGAATTCCTCGAGCTCACCGCAGCGGCGCTGACGCAGCTCGGCGGCGAAATTCTGC
>JBAUUA010000786.1:0-3093 GCA_049582465.1 Bradyrhizobium sp.
TGGGGCGACGAACCGGGACGCGGACGACCATTCCAGACGACTGCTCCCGCCCGGGCCCCGTTTGGCGCGGAGACCGCAACCACCGCGAGGGGAACCAAATCGGCTCCCGTGACTTGTCACATATCTCAGCCAACATCATTGGAGTCATCATGATCCGTCGTCTTATCGGAATTGCCGCTTTTGTCGCCATCGTGGCGGTGCCCGTCATGGCGCAGGCCCAGGGCGTCCCCGGCGGGATTGAGCGGGGCTCAAGGGACGGCGAACGAGCCGCCGGTCCTGTCGGTGCCGTCGTCGGAGGCGTGATTGGCGGCGTGGTCGGCGGCGTCGCCGGGGTTCTCGGTGTCGATGAACGCCCCCGGTTCCGCAGCTATGTGGTCGAGCAGCATCGTCCGTCCTATCAGTATCGCGAGGATGTCCGGGTTGGTGCGGTGCTGCCGGAAGAAGGCGTCACCTATTACGACGTGCCGCCGGAATATGGCGTGCGGGATTATCGCTACACGGTCGTGAACAGCCGGACCGTGCTGGTCGACCCGCGCACCCACCGGATCGTGCAGGTCATCGAGTAACGATTGCAGCATCGGTTGCATCGAATGGGGGCCGTCCGTCGGGATGGCCCCTATTTTTACGCCGGAGCGAGCGTCAGAAGCGACCGCCGGTTCGAACCAGCCGCACGATCAGGAGCAGCAAGACCGCGCCGATCGCGGAATAGATGATCTCGGAGACGAGGCCGCTTCCGAGATGGATGCCGAGCTTCGGAAACAGGAAACTGGCGACCAGCGCGCCGGCGATGCCGATGCAGATATCGCCGATCAGGCCAAATCCGGTGCCGCGCACAATCTTGCCGGCCAGCCAGCCCGCAATCAGGCCGACGAACAGAATAACGAGAATGCCTTCATTGGACAGATACATCGGAAAAACTCCCCCCGGTTTCGCGTGCCATTTCTTGGAAAGACGCGTTCGAGCCTATCGAACATCTTCCGATGTGACGACTCCTATCTCGGATCCTATCTTGGAGTCTCTGATGCGCGCGGGTGCCGCTTCGCCGAAGCTACGCTTTCTTCTGATAAACGGAACTTTCTTCCGCCATCGGCGTTGGGTGACGATGACACAAGCCGATACCTGGTATGTGGCCTTTGGGCCGGACAAAGCCGTAAAAACGGATGACAGCGCGCTTAGCACGGTGCGATCGACGCGAACGTTCAGATCGGAAGTCGACGCGAAACTTTTCGCGATGCAGATTCTGGCCAAGGGCTGGTCGGCCAGCGCAGGCACGCTCAATCCTCATCAGCCCAAGCAGATCGTGGGTCCTTCCCAGATCGAATGCTGGGCCGACCCCGGCCTCGGTGGCTAAAGCAACCGGCGTTACGTCGCGGCGGCGATCTCTTGACGTTCAGCCAGGATGCACCTTGCGATCCGGTCCGGCCCGACCGGCACGTTGGGCGGGCGCTGCTCGACACAGCGGGCCTCCGCAAAGGCGCAGCGAGGCGCGAACGAACAACTCACAGGCGCCTGATCGAGCGAGGGCGGCGTTCCCGGAATCGTCTCCAGCCGCTGGCCGCGTTTGGCGCCGTGGACGGTGGAGGCGAGCAAACCCTTCGCATAGGGATGGATCGGCGAGCGCACGATCTGCCTGAACGTGCCCTGCTCGACGATCTCTCCGGCGTACATTACGGCGACGCGGTCGCAGATTTCCACGGCCACGCCGATATCGTGGGTGACGAAAATCACCGACATGCCGAACTCGCGCTGCAGCTCGCGCAGCAACAGCAGGATCTGGATCTGCACGGTGGCATCGAGCGCGGTGGTCGGCTCGTCCGCGAGCAGGATTTTCGGCTTGCACGCCAGCGCCAGCGCGATCATCGCACGCTGCCGCATGCCGCCACTCATCTCGTGCGGATAGGCCTCCAGCCGCCGTTTGGCCGAGGGAATCCGCACCACTTCCAGCATTTCCAGCGCGCGAGCCATCGCGTCCGCCTGGCTCTTGCCCTCGTGGCGCATCACGGTTTCGGCGATCTGCCGGCCTATCGTGTAGACGGGATCGAGCGCCAGCGCCGGCTCCTGGAAGATCATCGAGACGGTCTGGCCCCGGAACGCCGACAGTTCTTCCTCGTTGAGCGCCAGCACGTCGCGGCCGAGAACGCGGACGCTGCCCGAGATCTGCGTCCGCTTTTTCGGCAAGAGCCGCATCAGCGCGCGCAAGGTGACGCTCTTGCCCGAACCGGACTCGCCGAGCAGGCCGAGCACCTCGCCCTCGCCCAGCGAAAAGCTGAGATCGTTGACGGCATGGACGGTGCGCTCGCCGGTGAAGCGAATGTTGAGGCCGCTGACTTCGACGAGGTTGGTCATGGCTTACTTGGGCACCCTGTCGTGAAAATCGGTGGCGCGCTGGAACGCCGCGCCGATCCGCAGCAGCATGGCTTCGTCGAACGAACGGCCGATCAACTGCATGCCGACGGGAAGGCCGGCGCGGGTGAAGCCCGAGGGAATCGCCAGCGACGGCAGGCCCAGATAATTGATCGGGCGGGTGAAGCGCGTCAGCCGCTGGATCACGGCCTCGGCGTCCGGGCTGTTGCCGACATCGCTTTCGGCAATCGTGGGGGCTGCGACCGGGGCCACCGGCGCGATCACGGCATCGACGCCGGTTGTGGCCGCATTGAACGCGGCCAGCGCCGGGCCACGCCAGCGCATCGCCTCGAGATAGGAGACGCCGGGGATCGCAAGCCCGTTCTGCAGCCGCATGAGCACCTGCGGGCCGTAATCCCCGGGCCGCTCGATCAGCCAGCGCTTGTGAAAGGCGGCGGCTTCGACGGCGAGAACCAGCTGGCACGCCGCAGTGAGCTGGCGCTGGTCCGGCAGTTCGACCGGAACGACGGTGGCGCCCTCGCGCTTGAGCACGGCAACCGTCTCGTCGAGGATTCTTGCCACTTCGGCGTCGAGATCGTCGACATAAAAGGCGGTGGGCACGCCGATGGTCAGCCCTTTGATCGGCTCGCGCGTCGCGGCCATGTAGTCCGGCACCGGCCCGGCGACCGCGGTCGGGTCTTGCGGGTCGGCGCCCGCCATCAGGCCGAGCAGCAGGGCGCAGTCCTCGGC
>JBAUUA010000787.1:0-13342 GCA_049582465.1 Bradyrhizobium sp.
CGTCGCCGTTGTCTGAGCGGAAGCATCGCCGGCTACACTCGCTACGAGATAGGCCTTCACCGCCCCATAGTGACCAGCGAGAAGTTCAAAAAATCGGTCTTTTGCCACTGCGCCATAAAATGGTTCAATCGTCGCAGCGATAGCGTGAGCGTTTGCAACTGCTTGCTGCTCAGCAGCCTTGAGCGACAAGTCGTTCTTGTCGATTGCCGCGATTGAAACGTTACGCACCCAGAATATGTGACCAAGCCAAAGATCTCTAAGCGCCGCTGCGGTTTGAAGCGTCTTTTGATTGCGAACATCCGCCTGTCTTCCACGCCGTGCTTCAACAACCATCGTGTTAGGAGCGTGCTTGTCGAGCGCGAAGGCAACCTCCGACATTGGAACAATAGCCGCGGCGACCGCCAGCGTGAGAAATCCTCGGCGATTGGCAAGAGCTTTTGGCGCTAAGAATTGTGACATTCTGTCCTCCAAACAACTGGTGCCGATCCGATTATCAGATCCGTGATGAGCACCGCGCCGTTTGATATTTCACCAAAGACAATATTGAGCAAACGAATAAAATTGTCGTTTGAGTACATGATTCATGTTGAAGATTGCTAGTGGCGGGCCGCTGACGTCGGATACCGTGGATGAAATTACTAGTTCTGTTCTCGCAAAATGCCGGGGGATCGACGCACCGACGTTTGAGTGCGTGCTCCTTACCACCTCTCAATTCAAAACTTCGTCTCGAGCTTTGCAAAGGATGGGCATCACGCCAAACGGCGATTATTCTACTTTCGCAGTGGCAACCGCGCGCAACACGGTGAGAGCTGCACCTAACGTCGCCGCATCGACATTCGCTGAATGTGCCGCATACACCGGGAAAGAGAAGCGAGGCGCCCCCGGAACAACGTGAAGTTTCCCCGATTCTAGATACGGCCGTACTGAATTCATGCGGAAGTAACCAGAACCCCCTTCCAAAATAACATAATTAAGTGCAAAGGGGCCGAGATTTGCCACCAAGCTAGGCGTCGTATCGGGAAAGCTTGCGGCATGATGGAGAGAAAAATCCGGCCCCCATTCGACGTGAACATATCGAGGATCCTCTGCGCGATACGCCTTTATGTCCGTTGTTACGAGAACGAGCTCTTCCTCCATCAACAGATCGATCTCCAAACCCGGTCGGTGCTGGGGCGCGTACATGATCGCAATGTCTACGAGTCCGGCCGCTACATGCGTGATCAAATCTTGAGGGACATCGATGTGAACGCGAAGCGCAATGTCCTTATGTGAGCGCCGCATCATCCTGACCCACTCGACAAGAAGCGGCTGCCATAAACTGACCTCGCTCCCCACCGTCAAAACCGCGCGGTGGCCTTCGGGCACGGCCACTTGTTGCCGCGCACGCTGCCACAACTGCACGAAAGTCGGGGCGAAGCGAAGGAACTGCTCGCCGGCTGGGGTAAGTGTGGCACCACCTTTATTTCGAACGAAGAGAGGTCGTCCAAGCTGTTGCTCAAGCAGGCGCACGCGTGCGCTGACTGTTGTTTGGGCGACATGCAACCGATCGGCCGCTTTAATGAAGCTTCCGGTAGAGACGATCTCCAAAAAGGTCCTGGCGAGCTGGATGTCCATGTTTCATAGCATAATATCTGCGGACAACTGTCAATCAAATTCGTTTGCCTGCTCTTCGGCGCGATGAAACTATGGTGCAACCAATGAGGACAGGAGGGCCGGCGCTCAAGTTCACGTTTAATGGGCCGCACGGCTCTGCCTCATTACCAATACAGCGGCAACCCAACACCCGGTAGCTGCGCGCCTTTCCTGAGGAAGAAGCAGTGAAGCCGACCTCGATCCTCGCTCTCGCCCTATTGTCTATCGGAATCGACTCAGCGCGAGCTCAGAACGTCATCGTTGCGGGGCGTGCTGACATCGGTGCGGTGGTGTTTAAGAAATGCATGGCCTGTCATCAGGTGGGCCCAAGCGCCCAAAACGGAATTGCACCGGTGCTAAACGGCGTCGTCGGCCGGGCTGCGGGCCAATATCCCAACTACAGCTATTCGGCAGCGAACAAAAACTCGGGTCTGGTATGGGACGAGCGGACGTTGGCCCGTTATCTCCGCGCGCCCACCGAAGTCGTGCCTGGCACAAAGATGATCTTCTTCGGTTTGAAGAAAGACCAGGAAATATCCGATGTCATCGCTTATCTGAAGCAATTCGCTGGAGACGGTAAGCGGGCTATCCGATGACGCATATCGTAAAGAGTATGGACGGGCTCGCCTTCTACCGTTTCTCGCAATTTCGAACGAAAGAACTCGCCATGGACGAAACGCCAGAAGCCTTTCGTGAGGCTGTCGGGATCTTTGCGAGCGCAAACGATCTTCAGGCGGCAATCGACGAACTCCTAAATTCGGGCTTCCACCGTGCCGAACTGAGTTTACTAGCTGCACAGGATGCGGTGAATGAAAAGCTGGGCAGTCGCATTGAGAACGTGCGGGCGGTTGCTGACGACCCATTTGTCTCGCGGACGGCATACGTCTCGCCAGAGGCCATCGGAGACGCTCAGGGTGGCATAGTGGGTAGCCTTGTGTATGCAGGGGCAACCGTTGCCGCAGGAGCAGTCGTTGTTTCCGGTGGAACGATCGTTGCTGCCATTGTTGCGGCGACACTTGTCGGGGGAGCCGGAGGAATCGTCGGCGCGCTCCTGGCCAAATGGCTGGGTGATAACCACGCGCACTATCTGCAGACGCAAGTCGACCAGGGAGGCCTACTACTTTGGGTACGAACCAGGACCGCTAACGCCGAGGAGCGCGCGGTAAGCGTCTTGAAGAGACATTCGTCAAGAGATGTCCACGTGCACACTTTTCCGCCGGAAGCTGCGCGGATTTAGTTGGTAGTGACGAAACACGTCATCCACCTATGCGTCCGCGCCCTTCGAAGTACGCAGTAATGCGGATCCGTCAATCCCGGTGGTTCTCTACCTACAGTCGTGCGCGACGACAAACTCGCAACGGAGCCAAGCCGCTCGGTCACGTCGATCGCGTCTACCGGCAATATTTTCTTACGTCGAAGCTCACTGCACTCACTATCGTGGGTCCGACTTGATCCGCGTTGAAGGTCTCGATGGATTTTCTCATTTCATATATTCAGACGTGTGTCATCGGAACCGCCTTGAGACGATACGAACGTTATTCGGGAAGCGATCTTCAGCGTTTTAGATCGATTAGCGGACAACGAAACTAGTCTGCTCCGCTCTTACCAATCGACCTGTGGTTCGGTCGCAGCTGGGGCCGCCACCACGCCCAGCGGCGGAATGGCTGATCGACAACTTTCATCAGGGTGGAACGTCAAATCCGTGAGATCCGCACAGATTTGCCCTCCGGCTATTACCGGCAGTTGCCCAAACTTGCCGAGGGTCCTTTCGCGCGTTACCCCCGCGTGTTGAGTTGGCTGACCGGCTGCTGGGCGTGGACGGGCGGAGTGCCGAGCCATCGAGGGCGATTGAAAATGCAAGATGGGGCAATTACAAAGCGTCTGATGAAAGCTGCCATCGTCGGGAACAGGTAAAACAGACTGGAAGGACCATGACGTGAAGGACATTTCTAAAGTAAGGCGTTACGGCGTTGTGTCTGTTGACGAGCGACGCGCTTTGGGTGGGCTTGAGTTCGTGCAAGGTCTCGTTACGGGCTCACTACCACTAAACAGCATGGCCCGAACGCTTGGCTACGATATCACTGAAGCCTCAGTAGGACGGGTTGTCGTTACTGCTGATCCATCCGAAGACCATCTCAATCCCGCAGGGACTGTGCATGGCGGCTTCGCGGCAGCGCTGCTTGATACGTGCATGGGACTCGCGGTGCAGACTACGATAGAAAGAGGCTTCAGTTCAACGACCCTTGAGTTCAAGATCTCGCTTCTGCGACCGATCACGCCTGAGACGGGTCCAATAAAAGCTGAAGGGATCGTCATAACCAGTGGCCGCCGCATCGGCACCGCTGAAGGGCGGGTAACCGACACAGAGGGTCGTCTTTTTGCGCACGGAACAACCACCTGCCTCATCTTCGATCGATAAGGTCCGGATTCAAGACATCGCGTCGAAATGTCATTGACAATCAAACGACATAATAGTGGTCTTGTGCTGCGCAATGGTTGCGATCCCACCATAGTCGTGGTTAGGAGTTCGCGACCGGCTGTACCGCAGTTGTGCGTGCCGACAACCTAAACCTTATACATAGTGATGGTGGAGCTCGAGGATCGGGTGTCAGAGTGATTTCGGTGTTATGAATCGGACGAGAAATCAACACACCCCTATGGAAATCCGCTTTCCGACGAGAATTGTAGAGAACCGGCCGGCGTATGATTTCAGAATCCGGCGTAGATGTATCGCGCAAAAACGATTGCGTGGCCAAGCACGCGCACGTTCGGCAACTCCATTCTCCGGACGGATTGCTAACGGACGCCCGGTTCGTCGCGACCGAGGCCCTTGGCAACTAGATCATCCAAGTAAGACTGGAATCGCTTTTCCGTGTCTCCTCCGATCTCATACAGGAATGACCACGAAACGATCCCGTATTGTGCATGTCATCGAAGCCGAGGCGTACCCCATAGTTGCCGACGGGATCGACCGACAGAATCCTGACACTGCGCTTGCCTCCGACCGCCTTGCGCTCCGCTTCGGAATGACCTTGGACTTCAGCGGATGGACTCATCACGCGTAGTAGTTCGGCTGAGAGTTCGAACGATGCGCCATCATCGAACACAACATTGAGGGTCGCCTATTCTTCGCGAGGCGCACTTCAACCGGCCAAGGCAGCGTAGCGTTCGTCTGACTCACATCGCGGCTCCACTTCAGGATGGTATCTGGAACTAGATGATCGCTAATGGATCGTGAAAAACGGACAACCTCATTTCACACGGCGGCGTTGAGCTGCGTACGCGTCCGTGCTCCTGAGTTGTCACAACGTTGCAGACGCAGGCAACGGGCCCAGTTTTCGCAATGGTCGACAATTTGCTGGAAGCAAGCCGAGCACATCAATTGCTTCCCTTGATTTACGCACCACTTGTACTAGCTTGGACAAGTTATCCCCCTTCCGGAGGCACCATCATGAAAGCTTTTATTGCAGCAGTGATTTGCGCGGTAGCGATCGGAGTCGGGGCGTCATATGTACTCCATACGCAACAGGAGACGGTCGATGTTGCATTTTCAACCAGCGGCGCGCGAGTTGGCGATCCGGGACACAATCTGGTCGGGATGAATTAGAATTGAGGGCCTCTTTAAGCCTTGGAGTGGCGAGAACGCTCGTATTTCGACCTCAATCAGCATCTCAGACGCTCAAGTTATGCAGTGAAAATGTCGATCGGTGGCGTCTTGCTGGGCCCGCTCACCGCCCAGATTGAGCTTGATGCTATTTTCCTACAGTGACAAGCGCACACCGGACGCCCCCTTTCATGTGCGTCCGTCTTCATCAGACCGAGAAGATCGATATGTTCGGCAGATTCCTCTTCACCTTCAATCTCATGGAAGGTAAAGGCGCGCGCATGTTCGTGCAGTCGATCTGCACCCGGAACTAATCCCGAGGCTTTAAAGTGCGAAACCGCTCGCGCATCTCGCCGTTCTCGATGCTGCGCTGCACGGCCAGCACGTCTGCGGCGAATGATCGCAGAGCGAAGCCGCAAATGCGACCTCTTCTTGCGCCGCAACACGAGCGGCAGGGAGATCGGGAGCGCCGAATTGCGCCAACAGTTGCGCGGCGAGATGCTCAACAGCACCCAGCATTTTCGTTTCGGTCGCCTCGGTTACGATGGCAAGCGTCGACCAGCCCAGACTTTCGATACCGAGGAAGCCCGAGCGCAAGGCTATACGTTGTTTCCGGCCCAGATCGGTTGGATCGTTGCAGTCCCGAACACAAAAGCCCCCGAGACGACCCGTTCGCCTCGATCTGCCGCTCGTTCGAACACGAATATGTCCGACGGATCGAGCCTGATGGTGCGCGGAAGCTTCAGCATATTCGCCTCAAGCGAGCCTGGGACCGCGGAGGCGAGGATCATACCATGCCGCGCGTGAGAGGCCCTCGCGAAGGCTGCTCCGATCCGGCGCTCCCGTGTCGAGCGGCACGTTGACAAGAAGATCGCCGTTCCGGTCAATACCGCGTCGCTCGCCGGCTTTGCACTTAGGCAGCCGCGCCAAATAGTTGCTGGCGACAGGGTCGAACCCAGCTTCGTTCCACAGGTCGAAGCCGATCATCAAATGCCGCGCGAAGCTTCCAATGATAGCGTCAGTTTGGACCATTTCGAAGCCCTCTCCCATTAGCGACACTGAGCCCGGCGTCGCGCCGGTTTCGATATTGACTAGGTCGACCGCACGCAGCATGACGCCCAGCACCAGCCAGGCCGGCACGTCGGTCTCGGCGCAGTCTTTCGGCCAGCCGAGACGCATCCCGCCCAGTAGTCCGCCATCGAAGAAGATTGAATCGGGCCACGCAAAACTGACCTCCCTCTCGGGTGGACAATGCGCCGCGATGGCGTCGGCGGTCGCGTTCATGCCGACGAATAGCGCACGCCGCGCCGAGACCAGTTGCTCGGCGGGTTCCAGCACGACAGCAAATTCGACGAGGTCGTAGCGCCCGACCGAGATCAGCGTTCCGGCACCCGCTTGCACCGCAATCGCGAGGCCATGAGCAAACGCGTCGCCGCTTTCGCGTAACGAGACCAGAGTATAACCGGGGAGGTCGAGCGCCCGCTCGACCTCGCTAACTCGTGACATCATGCGACGCCTCCTCCTTGGAACGTATTCATCACAAGTCGCAAACTGATCTTTGCTCCATTGCAAAATGCCCTGTGTACGTTATCTGGGCAGGGTATGATACTCAGGTCAAGCTGACGACGTCTTCAAGGCCGGCCTGACCGAAAACATGGAGGTCTGGCCATGCCGATGCAAGGACCGACGCCGCGGGAGGAAATCATGGGTGATACCGCACCTCATCTGATGATCTGCACCTGCGAGAAAACGATGCCGCTGGACGCGCAGGCGATCGGCCGCGCCTGCACGGGACGGATCACCCAGGCCAACCAGCTCTGCGGGCTCGAACTCGACCGGTTCAGGACGGCGCTTGCCGATGGCGTACCGGTAACGGTTGCCTGTACTCAGGAAGCGCCTCTATTCAAGGAAGTAGCGGAAGATCTCGCCCCCTCCTCTGCACTCACCTTCGTCAATATTCGCGAGACCGGTGGATGGTCCAAGGACTCTGCGGCGGCTGGCCCAAAGGCTGCGGCACTGATCGCAGCGGCAGCCGAGCAGATGCCGCCAATCGCGCTGGCCACGCTCAAAAGCGATGGCATTGCGCTGGTGTATGGCCGTGACGAGGTGGCCATCGAGGTCGGCAAGCGCCTCGCGGATCGTCTGGACATAACGGTTCTATTGACCAGGCCAGGCGACGTGGCCCCTTGCCGTATGAACGAGTTTCCGGTCCTGAAAGGCAGTGTGCGCAACGCGCGCGGACATCTCGGCAAGTTCGAGCTCACGATCGACGACTACGCCTTGCCGGCGCCGTCATCGCGCAGCCGACTGGTATTTGGAAACCCCCGCGACGGTGCGGCTTCAACCTGCGATATCTTGCTCGATCTAAGCGGCGGCTTGCCGCTGTTTCCCGCACATGAGTTGCGGCCGGGCTATTTGCGCGCCGACCCGCGTGACCGCGTCGCAGTCGAAAAAATGATCGCGGACGCCGGACACCTGGTCGGCACCTTCGACAAACCACGCTTCATCCAGTTCGACGAATCGCTCTGTGCCCATTCGCGATCCGGAATCACGGGATGCACCCGCTGTCTTGATCTTTGCCCAACTGGGGCCATTTCGCCGAATGGCAATTCGGTAGCGATCGACGCCAACGTTTGCGCAGGCTGTGGCTCCTGCGCCGCGGCCTGTCCCACCGGAGCGGCCTCCTATGCGCTGCCAAGTGTCGATGTCCTGATGCGGCGACTGCGCACGCTGATGCAAGCCTATCGCAAGGCTGGCGGCGGCGATGCCGTCGTGCTGTTTCATGATGGCGACCACGGCGCGCCGCTCATCGACGCGCTGGCGCGGTTTGGCGACGGCCTGCCGGCAAATGTACTCCCGGTCCAGGTCAACGAAGTGACGCAGGTCGGGCCCGAGGCAATCGCTGCACTGTTTGCTTACGGCGCGACCGGCGCAGCGTTTTTGACGCGTGGAAAACCCAGTCACGATCCTCTTGGCCTGCGGCGAGTTGTTGAGACATCGGAAACCATTGTCGCTGCGCTCGGCTTCGGTGATGGGCTGGTGCACATCATCCAGACCGATGACCCCGATCAACTTCGTGCAGTGCTAGATGGCGCGCCGGTTGGCGTTGCAACCCAAAAGCCCGCCACCGTCGTTCCGCGTGGCGCCAAGCGTGGCTTGCTCGAGACGACCTTGCGCGAACTGCATCTCGCGGCGCCTGTACCCGTGGATATCGTGGCACTTGCGCCTGATGCGCCATTTGGCGGGGTGTTATTGAATGTCGAGAGCTGCACGCTCTGCCACTCCTGTGTGACCGCTTGTCCCACCGGGGCTCTGTCGGACAATCCAGACCGCGCAATGCTGCGCTTCACTGAAAGTATTTGCGTACAATGCGGGCTGTGCGAAGCGACCTGTCCCGAGGACGCCATTGCGCTGCAACCGCGGCTCGATTTCCAGGCGTGGAATGCGCCGCAGCGAGTGTTGAAGGAAGAGGATCCCTTCCATTGCATCGGATGCGGCAAGCCGTTCGGTACGAAGAGCACGATCGAGCGCGTGGTCGCCACGCTTGAGGAAAAGCACTGGATGTTTACCGGTGTCAATGCCCGGCGCATCGACGTCGTAAAAATGTGCGAGAGCTGCCGCGTAGAGGCCGTCGTCAACGAAAGTTTCGATCCTCACGCGGTGCCACGCCCGCCGACCACGACTACCGAGGACTACTTGCGCGCCCGCGAAGCGAGCAAGGACGGTCCGATTAGGTAGTCACGAACGCCGTCAAACACGCTGCAGAACGTCAGTTAGGAGATCTGTGTGTCCGCTACCGAGATCGAGGCCAAGGCGCGTGCGACGTCGAAGCCAGCGGGCATTCCCGGTATCAAGCATGTCATTGCGGTCGCCTCCGGCAAGGGCGGCGTCGGAAAGTCGACGACGTCGTGCAATCTTGCGCTGGCATTCACCGCGCTCGGGCTAAAGGTCGGCATCCTCGATGCGGATATTTACGGTCCCTCGCAGCCGAAGCTGTTCGGGCTGCGTGGCAAGCCACGGCTGATCGGCACGCGAACGCTGGAGCCGATGGAGCGGTTTGGCGTGAAAATCATGTCGATCGGGTTTCTGGTCGAGGAAGACCTTGCGATGATCTGGCGCGGACCGATGGTGATATCAGCCATTACCCAGATGCTGCGCGGAGTCGCATGGGGCGACCTAGACGTGCTCGTCGTCGATCTGCCGCCGGGCACCGGCGATGCGCCGCTCACCATGGCACAACAGACGCCGCTCGCGGGCGCGGTGATCGTCTCGACGCCGCAGGACATTGCGTTGATCGATACGAGACGTGGCATCGCCATGTTCCGGAAAGTCAATGTGCCACTGCTCGGCGTGATCGAGAACATGTCGAGCTTTTGCTGTCCGGATTGCGGCCATCTATCGCCCATCTTCGGCCATGGTGGCGCGCGGATCGAGGCTGAAAAGATCGGTGCGCCCTTCCTCGGCGAGATACCGCTGCACATCCAGATCCGCGCGACCTCTGATGACGGGCGTCCGATCGTTGCGACCGAACCCGAAAGCGTGCACGCCAAACTCTACATCGGCATCGCCCAACAAGTCTGGTTGGCGCTGTCAACAGGACGAGCAGCCAAGCCCGCGCCGCGCATCGTCATCGAATGAATATGGCGAGAACCGCAGCTTGTCGGACCCGAATTGACGTCCTCTACGTCTTGACATTCACATTTTGGACGACACGGCCACCGCCCGGACATTGAAATCAAATCACATCGAAGCGGGGCAGTGCACCGCCGTGGCGGGGTCGCTGTGAAGGCGTCTGAACATCCCGATCGTCAGTGGGCCGAGCTTTCGATGTCGCTGCGCCAACGCTCTGCGCGGGACCGGGATCTTGCGGACTGTTCTGTGTCGAATGCGAATCCATATCGTCGGCTGGCGCATCTTGCGGCAGCTCCAAACTTGCTGCGCATTCAGTCCCTTGTGTCATGGCCTCGTCTGACAGTAAGGGAGCGGCAGAAGCCGACGCAACGCCCTCGTTCACCTCGTCCCCCCCGATCAACAGGGCAAGCAGCCGCTGAATTTCCTCAGGCTCCAAAGCGCCAAATCCAGGAACCCCGCCGGGGGCATTGAAGTCCCAGGAGTTTTCCGAAAGTCCGATAAAGTCACGAATTGCCGGATCAGCGGACCAGCCGCGCCGGAGCGCCGCGACGACGAGTTCGGGCGGCACTCCTTGACCCAGGAACGCGCGAAGATCGGTTTCGGCACTGACCGATTCAATAGTCGGCAAGGTCGTGAGGTCGAACGGCGGCGGGCCGTCGCCCGGCAAAGTGCCGCCAGGACCGGAAACGCCTGCATCGTTGTCACGAGACGCAGTGCCGCCATCCCCCTCGCCTGTGCGGGCATCGCTCTTGCGACGGGACCACCGCGCTAAGAGATTCTCAAGATCGGTCATCGTCGTTTCCTCGGTGAGGTCCGCGACGCGCCATCACCTCCGGATCGGCGCGACTACGCTTCCGCTTTTGGAATACAGTCTCAACATGGTGCTGCGAAACGAAAGCCGCAATGGCTTCGCGGATCGGCTCCGGCATCGCAACTGCTTCGACAATCGCACTCCCCGCCTCGGTTAAGCTCTCACCTTCCGCCGGATCAGCAGTTACGGCTGCGATCTCGTATGGCGGGTCTTCGCCCGTCGCCTGCAGCGAAATCCAGATAGACGGCATGCCAGAGTTGAGGTTGTCGCGATAATTTCCGGTTTCCGATCTGTAAAGCTCAATCTCGGCCGCCCCCGCGTAAAACGTCGAGGCTTCTCCTTCGCTCAGCAGCACTGTCCACGGAGCGGCATCGGGAATGCCGCCCAAAACCGCGACTGGCAGCCAGGCGACATCCAGCCAGGGAGAATTGCTATTGCGCCGTTCAACGACAATACCGACCGGAATGCGCGAGAGGGGCGCCGTCATCTCAATTGACCGCTTTCGGATGCCGGATCGGCAGGCCGGTCAAAAGATTCTGGGGTTTCATATGCAGCATTTTGTCGGGTGTCATCGCCAGGATCAGATACAAAGGCTCCGCCCCGACCCTTTCAGCTACCACCGTAGGGTCCTTGAACTTCAATCGGTATAGTCCGACGACGTTAGCTTCGCTTCTCGGGTCGAGAACGCCGCCGTTCCACAATGTATCGCCAATTTGCGTGCCCACGGCATCCAGGCCCAAATACCAGTCGAAGCTGACATCGCGCATTTCGGTCAGCGGCTCTATTTCAACATCGACCGCAAGCATATGCCTGATCCAGAGCGTCATCGCCTCGCCCAGTTTGGCCAATCCAGGCCGTCCAGCGGTGAGGTCGAGCGCCATGTCAAACGCATCGCTGCGCTCCCAATAGGTATGCGCATTATCCTCGACCATGACGTCGATCCCCGCTTCCGTCGGGGGGCCGAGCATGGATACCAGCGGCGATAATGGTGCAGTGCCGGTGCCAGCGATGGTCTCCTCGTCGGCGGCGATCAATGAGCCTGCATGTACTGTCAGCCGCTGTGGACGAAACAAAAGTTCGGCGGCGCGAAGCACAAACGGATCGTCGCAACCGTCGAGCACGTTGCGGAGGATTAAATGAACCAATTGGTTTAAAAACAATGGTGGCGTCTTCCCGACACCATGACGGATCAGATCCAAATAGGTCGCCTCGAGCGTTTGCTGCTGCATAAGACGATCGCGAAAGGCGATTATGAGGTCCCAGTTCTCACGCGCGTCGGCGTCGAACAGCACCGCAATCTCTTCGCGGGCAATGCGACGGCGCGGATCTGCGAGCAGCATTGCATGCAATGCATGTTCCGCCACGCAGGCCTCCGGCGGCGGAATCAGTTCCGGTCGGGCCAGATAAGCTTTCACAAGCTCATCGGTTACAAGCAGGCCACCATCGGCGTTACGATCAGCCAGGTGGTGACCGCAGGACAACCAAAAGTCCCTCATTGAAACACTCGATTTGTTCAGCGCAGAAAACGAGATAGTTCACGGCGACATCGTATTCTCAAACCCCGCTCAATCGGAAACGAAGATCGCTCGCGACACATCGAGACAACCAACATCTCAAAACCGCAAGATGTTCAATATTGCACATCATCTACGTTGTCGCGTGCGGCATAATTGCTTCTTGACTGGAATAATGGAAGGTCGGAGGTTTGAAAATGCAGCATCCGTATAAATCGATAATCCAGATCGATCACATCGACGACGTCGATACTGCGCGTATGGAAGAATACGCTTTGCTTGCCGCGTTGCTGAGGCGCGCGCCAGATTCGATCTTGCTCAAGGTGCTGTCCGGAATCCGCGGCGATTCCTCGCCGCTCGGGGCTACTCATGCAGCATTGGCGCAGGCTGCGGATGAAACCGAGCCCGAACGCGTTGAGCGCGAATTTTTCGAACTGTTCATCGGTGTCGGGCGGGGCGAATTGTTACCCTACGCCTCCTACTATCTCACCGGCTTTCTGAACGAGCGTCCCTTGGCGCGGCTGCGCGACGATTTGCGCATGCTCGGAATCGTGCGGGCCGAACAACAGAACGAACCAGAAGATCACGCCGCCATCCTTTGCGAAGTAATGGCTTGTCTGGCCGGCGGACGCTTTTCTGCGCCGCCGGACGCGCAGAAACGGCTCTTCGAGAAACATCTTGCCCCATGGATCGGACGCTTTTTTGCCGATCTCGAGGGACTGAAAAAGGCAAACTTCTATCGACGCGTGGCAACCGTTGGACGTGTATTCATCGATATCGAAATGGAAGCGTTCGCGCGGCCATTCTAACGGCTGTCGCGGAAACCTGGAGGAAGCGAAATGGGATCGGATCACAAGCCGACGCTCGGTCGTCGTGATTTCCTTCGTGCGCTCGGCGCTGGTGCTGCGATCACGGCGGCGGCCCCGCTCGCGATCGACGCCAAAGCCGATAGCGAGGGCGACGGTGAAAAGCGCAAGTCCCGTTACAAAGAAACCGACCACGTCAAAGCCTATTACCGGGTCAATCGATATCCGAGCTGAAGGAGGCGTCCGTGTTAGTCAAAAGAACAGAACGTCAATCGCGACACACTCGCCTCGCCGAATTAGCCGGTGGCGCCAGTGGCGGGCTCGATCGCCGCAGCTTCCTGCG
>JBAUUA010000788.1:0-3655 GCA_049582465.1 Bradyrhizobium sp.
AAAGAAGCCGAGCATGAGCCACATTTGCGTCGTCGAGCCGAGCTGCGTTTTGGCCAACGCGAAATAGTCGAATGTCAGGGTCCCCGTCTGGCGGTAGTTGATGAGGGCGAGTGCGACGATGGCAGCAAACATCAGCAATCCGCTTCCCTGGGTAAACAGAAAGAACTTGATTGCTGCATAGATCCGACGCTCGTGCCCCCAGACGGCGATCAGGAAATACATGGGAACCAGCATCAATTCCCAGAAAAAGAAGAAAAGGAAGAGATCGAGTGCAAGGAAGACGCCGATTACACCGGCCAAGGTCAACATCAGATTGAAGTGAAAGAAGCCCACACGTTCGGTGATCTCGCTCCAGGAGGCGATCACCGACATGAAGCCGAGTCCAAGGGTAAGGAGAATCAGCAACAGGCTCAGGCCATCCAGGCTAAGTTGAAGCCTGATGCCGAGTCGCGGGATCCAAGGCCAATCGATCCGGGCAAGCCATGTCCCGTTGGCGGCGACCGCTGCGCTATCGTGCGTCAGCCACAGCGCCAGGACCAGCACGAGATCGATCGCCAAACAGCCGAGCGATAGCCAGCGCGACAGAGTATTGTTGCGGCGCCCGGTGAACCCCGCGAGTACCCCGCCGATGAGCGGCGTGAGAATGAGCCAGAGCAGGATCATGTGAACACCAGGATCGCGATGAGGACAATGGAGCCAGCCGTGATTCCTGCCGCGTACCGACGCACGCGGCCGGTCTCGGATTCGCTGAGTTGCCGGTAGGCCACCCGGCTCAGCGAAGCCAGGCCGGTGTAGAAGCGATCGATGAAATCGCCCTGGTCGATCTGGGCCAACCAGAGAAATGGCCGTACCAGGGTCTGATCGTACAGCCGGTCAAATCCCCAGCCGGTTTCCCAGAAGTGTTGCAGGGCAAGGCTCGCCGGCGACTGAACCAGCGCCTCCAGGAAGGCGGGCCGCCGTCGGAACGCGATATAGGCGATGCCGACGCCCAGCACTGCTACCACAGCGGCGATCACAGACAGCACGATCTCAAGGCTCGATCCTGCGTAGCCGGCGGCGGGTGGGGCCGGCAGCGCGGATTGTATCAGCCGGGAGAAGGCGGGCACGTTGCCGAGATAGGGGGGGATCTCGACGAAGCCGCCAGTCAGCGCAAGAATCGAGAGCACGACAAGCGGGATAGTGATGCGCCAGCCGGTCAGGCCGGCGGGTTCAAGCTTGACGGGACCGAAGAACACGACAAAGACGGCGCGGAAGATATAGATCGCCGTCAGCAACGCGCCAAACAGCCCGGCCGCCCACAACCAGGGACCCAAAGCGCCGTCGGACCAGGCTTCCCATAGAATGAGGTCCTTGCTGTAGAAGCCCGCGTCGATGAGCGGCAGCGCCGCGAGCGAGATGCTGCCGATGAGGAAGCTCCAAAAAGCGAGCGGTAAACGCTGCCGCAGCCCACCCATCCTGAAAATATCGTGCTCCTCGCCGAGACGCTGAACCACGACGCCCGCGGAGAGAAATAGCAGTGCCTTGAAGAAGGCGTGCGTCATGAAGTGGAAGATGGCGGCAGACCAAGCGCCAACCCCGAGCGCCAGGAACATGTAGCCGATCTGACTGATCGTCGAGTAGGCCAGGATGCGTTTCAAATCGGTCTGATTGAGTGCACTGAAGCCGGCCAGAAGCAGCGTGAGCGCGCCGATTACCGCGACGGCGGTGTGGACCGGAGGCGCAAGATCGTAGAGGACATGCGTGCGGGCGATGAGATAGACGCCAGCCGTCACCATGGTCGCGGCATGGATGAGCGCGCTGACCGGTGTCGGGCCAGCCATCGCGTCGGGCAGCCAGGTCTGCAGCGGCAACTGCGCCGATTTGCCGAGCGCGCCCCCGAGCAGCAATGCTGCCGCCGCGATCGGCAGCGCCGATCCCGCTGGCCAATGCACGACGGCTTGCTGCATCAGCGGCTGGA
Organism: Bradyrhizobium sp.; assembly: GCA_049582465.1. Taxonomy (GTDB): domain Bacteria; phylum Pseudomonadota; class Alphaproteobacteria; order Rhizobiales; family Xanthobacteraceae; genus Bradyrhizobium. Next base: position 1,958 of record JBAUUA010000788.1, read on the forward strand.
TGTCGAGCGTGCCCAGATTGGTGAAGAGAACGAAGAGCCCGATCGCCATCGCGGTGTCGCCGACCCGGGTGACGATGAACGCCTTGCGCGCGGCGAGCCCGTTGCCGGGATCGCGATACCAGAAGCCGATCAGGAGATAGCTGCAGAGGCCGACACCCTCCCAGCCAAGATAGAGAAACAGCAGGTTGTCTGCCAGGATCAGGACCAGCATCGAAGCGACGAACAGGTTCATATAGGCGAAGTAGCGGTTATGTCCTTCATCCGCGCTCATGAACTCGGCGGAGTAGAGATGAATGAGAAAGCTAACGAAGGCGACGACCAACATCATCAGGCCCGACAGCGCGTCGAGATAGAAGCCGATGTGCGGCGTAAGGCCGGAGACGGCGATCCAGGTCCAGACGATTTCGGTGTAGGGTTCTGGCGAGTTCAGGAAAGTGGCCATGACGATCAGTGCCAGGAGCGTCGAGATGCCGACGGAGCCGACGCCAATCGTCGTGATCCAGCGCTTCGGCAGCAAGCCGGCGGTCACAAACAGGACGATGAAGCCTAGCAGCGGGAAGGCGGGGATGAGTGCCAGGAGGCTCAGCATATCAGCCTCGCATCTGGTCTGCGGCATCGGCATCGAGAGTGCCGAGCCGCTGGTAAAGCCGCAGGATGAGCGCCAGGCCAACCGCGACTTCCGCTGCTGCCAACGCCAGAATGAGGATGAACATGACCTGACCGTCGGCCCGTCCCCAGCGCGAGCCCGCGGCGATGAAAGCCAGTCCGGCTGCGTTCAGCATGATCTCGACCGACATCAACATGACGATCAGGTTGCGGCGAATCAGGACGCCGATCGTCCCGAGCGCGAACAGGACCATCGCCAGCAAGAGCGCCTGTTGCATCAGGACGACGCTCACCGTTCCTTTCCTCCGTGTTCGTCGGCCTCTTGCCCGTCCGTTCGGCCGAGGTGGTAGGCGCCGACCAGTCCGGCGAGCAGCAGCATGGACGCGAGTTCTACCGCGAGCAGGTAGGGGCCAAAGAGCAGCGCGCCCACTTGCCGTGGCTCGACCAGGGCGCCGCTCACGGCGGCCACCGGACTGCGCCACAGCAAATAGACGAATTCGCCCAAAAGAATCGCGGACAATCCGATTGGCCCGACCCAAATCCAGGGCGTCAGCCAGTGCCGCTCCTGTTGGATGGCGGCCCCTCCGGTATTGAGCATGATGAGGACGAAGACGAACAACACCATGATCGCACCGGCATAGACAATGACTTCGAGGGCTGCCGCGAAGGGAGCGCCGAGAAGATAGAAGACGATCGCCACTGCCAGGAACGAGATGACCAGGCAGAGCAGCGCATGCACCACGTTGAGGTTGATAATCACCAACGCGGTGGCAACAACCGCAACAGTAGCAGCTATGCAGAAGGCGATCGTCATGGCGTCCTGAAGAGGTCTCCCTTTTCTTGCCGTTTCTCGGTGTACGGAAGCGAATAGGAGCCGATCATGGGAGCAGCCCGCGCGGGTCCGACGGCGGCTGTTCGCGCTCGGCCTCGCCCTTGTCCTTGCCGCCGATCGCCTTGCCGGCAACGCGCCAGAAACTGTAGTCGGGATATTTGCCGGTGCCGCTGATCAGCAGATCCTCCTTCTCGTAGACAAGGTTGGGTCGTTCGTATTCGCTCATCTCGAAGTCGGGTGTGAGCTGGATTGCGTAGGTC
>JBAUUA010000789.1:0-2129 GCA_049582465.1 Bradyrhizobium sp.
ATAATCTCTCATTGGTTGCCGCGCCCTCGGGTAGGCCCCCGCTTCAGCGGGCTATCGCGCAGCGATTTAGTGCTCTGGCGCAAATGCGAAGTGCCGGCTGTATTGGCAATGTCCGCTGTTAGGGCTAACCCAGAAGACATTTGCTCACACTGAGTTCTTCTCACTTTGACCCCCAACTGACATCCGGTCGCCGTTGCGATCCCCCCGCGGCGTCTGCCGTTTTCGCATAGCGCCGGCCGTCTCTGCCCTCTTAGGATCAGGCTGCTGACGGACTATCAAGTCAAGCGCCAGTCCCGTTCGACCTTGTAGTTTTCTGTCGACCGCTCGATTCTGGACTCAGGCGAAGCGTAGCTAATTTTGCGCCGGAAAGTAGCTAGTCTCGCGGGGGATATTTCCTGATAACGGACGAGTCCAATCAGTCGCAAGGGAGCAATCATGTCCAGGCGCATACTGGTTCTTGGCGGCGGCCCCGCCGGGGTCGCGGCCGCTCGCACCGCCGCCCGTATGGGTGCCCAGGCCGTACTCATTGACTCTGGTCGACTCGGTGGCGTCAGCACCAACAGCGGTGTGCTCCCCGCCCGCGTCCTCGCCCACACCGCGCGCCTTAAGCGCGAAAGCGGCCAACTCGGCGTCTATGGTCTGCGCGCGACCGAAGCCGAGTTGGATCGGCCCGCGGCGCTGCGGCGTCTCTTCAATGTCGTGGAAGCCCTCCACGTTCGCAAGGAAATTGCTGAAGAAGCTCGAAAGCTCGGGGTGGATATCCACGAAAACGTCGGCGAGACACGCTTCATTTCGCCCACCACCATCGGATTTGCCAACGGAACAACCGTGGAAGGCGATGCGGCGATCGTCTGCGTCGGCGGCCGTTCGCGGAGTATTCCTCTGCCCGGCGCGGAACTCGCGATCTTTCCGAACGACATCTGGCGAATGAAAGCCATGCCCCGCAGCATAGCGATCGTCGGCACAGGTCACACCGGCTGTCAGATCGCCTCCATCCTCGCCCATTTCGGCACCGAAGTGCACATGATCGACCTCAAGGCGCGCATCATGCCGCAAGAGGACGAGCTACTGTCGGTCGTCATGGCAAAGGAATTCGCTGCCCGCGGCATCCGCATCCGGTCCGGTATCGACAGCATCGACGGCCTGAGCACGGGCATGAGTGGCGGCACGGTGGAAGCCGGCGAAAGCCGCAGTATCAAAACTGATGCAGTTTTACTATGCGTGGGCTGGATCGGCAACACCGACAGGATCGGCTTGGAGGAACTTGGCGTCGAGATTGCTCGCTCCTACATCAAAGTTGACAAGTATCTGCGCACGAACGTTCCCAAACTGCATGCTGCCGGGGACGTAACCGGACAGATGATGCTAGTTTCCGGCGCGACGCATGAAGGCCACGTCGCTGCGGTCAACGCTGTGACCAACGCCGAGACTAAGAAAGTTGCGCATACATTGGTACCTACCGGCAGCTTCACCGATCCGGAATACGGTGCGATCGGTATGCGTGAATCGCAATGCTGCGACGCAGGAATCGATTATGAAACCTCTGTCATCTGGTGCGAGGATCTGACTCGCGCGATCATCGACGACCGCACAGCTGGCTTCTGCAAGATGATCGCGGACCGCAGGACACACAAGTTTCTGGGCGCGCATATCGTCGGCGAACGTGCCGTAGAAACTGTGCAGCTGATGGCCACGATCATGGCCGGGGGATTGACGGTGGAGCAGGTAGCTGACCTAGAACTCGCGTTCCCGACCTATTCGGCGATCATCCTAATGGCAGCGCGGGACCTAAAATACAAACTCGATCCGGAGTATGCGGCACTCTACCAATCGGGCATGGCCGGAAGCCCCGCCAGCAAGGCGCTGTCCTGACCTGTTGCGGCCATCCGACGCGGTTGCCCCGTAAGGAAACGTGGGTTGAAGCCAGTGCGCCGCGCCGCGGAGTCTTGCGCGCTTGCCGGCCTCAACTTCCTAGCAGGTCTCACCGGATCTTGGCTGCCGCGGCACATATAAAATCACGGTTGGAATCGAACGCGTTCAAAAAACCCGACGCGTCGTGGCGTGCATCTGGTTGAATTCGGATCAATGCATCTTCGCTTATGAAAAATGACGCCTCTATAACGCTATCG
>JBAUUA010000790.1:0-1860 GCA_049582465.1 Bradyrhizobium sp.
CCTGCCGGCCGTACGCCAAGCCATCGTCGATCTCATCGTTCAACCACGACCTCAGCGATGCCCGTACTGCAGAAGACAAATCGGCGGAAAGCAGCGGCGTGAATAAATCTGCCAAAGTAGTGCTAGCTCGCCAGCGCGACCGAGCCGTCGTCGGTCGGCCGCCCAAAGCCGTGTTCGGCCACGGCGTTGCGGCCGCGATGTTTGGCGGCGTAGAGGGCGGCGTCCGCGGCCTCGATCAGGTCGCCCGGCTGCTGCGCAACGTTCGGCCTGGTGCAGGCGACGCCGACGCTGACGGTGACGGTCTGATGGCTGCTGGTGCTGTGGGGCATCGCGAGGGCTTCGACCGCGGTACGCACCATCTCGCCGATCTCCAGCGCGCGCTTCGCGTCCGTGTTCGGCAGCAACAGGCAAAATTCCTCGCCGCCATAGCGCCCGGCAAAGCCCATGGTTTCGGCGGCGATCCCGGCCAGCGTTTCGCCGAGCCTGGTAAGGCAGGCGTCGCCTTCGGGATGGCCGTAGGTGTCGTTGAACAGCTTGAAGTGGTCGACGTCGATCATCATCAGCGACAATTCGCTGTCGTATTGCTGGGCCTTCATCCATTCGAAATCGAGCCGGCTCTGGAAGCCGCGGCGGTTGGCAAGCCCGGACAGCATGTCGATCGAGGCGATCACCGTCAGCCGGTCATTGGTCGCGACCAGCTCGCGCTCGCGCTCGCTCAGTTGCGCTGCCATCGCGTTGAAGGCGCGGGCAAGGGGAACGAATTCCGCCGGCAGCGATTTGCGCGCCGCGCGCGCCGACCAGTCGCCCTGGCCGAAGCGTTTTGCGATCGAAGTTATCATCTCGATCGGGCCGATGATGAGCTTCTCGGCGGCGATCAGGGCGCCGAGCAGCACGAACAGGCTGACGAAGCCGAGCTGCAGATAGGCGGTGCGGATATCCCGGTTGATCGCGGTCGACACCCTGGCTTCGTCGATGCTGACGATCAGGCGCGAATCCGTGCCGGCAATGCGCGCGAAACTGACCATGCGTTGCGATCCATCGGCGGCGACGAAGGAGAGCGAGCCTTGCGGGTGGTCGGAATCCAGCGCCTTCTCGGCGATGGCCGACAACAGCGGTATCGTGTCCAGAGAACGGCCGATCATGCTACCCTGGTCCGCCGGCGCCGCCAGCACCGTTCCCGTGCTGTCGACCAGCACCGCCGTAATGCCGGGGCGGCCGCCGAGGTTGCTCATGATCTTCGACATCCAGTCGAGATTGACGCCGGCGAGGATGACCGAATCCGAATCGTCGCTGATGGCGGAGACCGGATAGGCCGCCATCACCACTGGGTTGTTGGTGATCCTGGCGAACAGGTAATCGCTGAAGACGATCTCGCGCGTCTCGCGCGCTTTCTTGAAGTAAGCGCGGTCACTGACATCGAGCCCGACGAAGACGTTGTTGGTCGAGCATTGCACGCGTCCGTCGCCGCCAACGATCAGCAGCGTGCGGATCCATGGCAGATTGGTCGGCAGGCTGGCGCGCAGGATGTCGCAACTGCGGCCGACGCCGCCCGCGGAGGCGCGGATATAGGCGGCCGATTTCAACACCGTCTCGACCGACGAGATGACTTCCTGCTGGGCGTCGGCGCTGTGCTGCGCCATGTTTGCAAATTCCGCGGCGGCAGCCGCAACCTGCTTGCCCCGGGCATCCTCGAGCGAACGGGCGCGTTCCAGCATCAACGGCGCCACCAGAATCAGGGCCAGCAGGTCGAGCCGCGCGCGGATTCCCAGAAGCTGCTTGAGTTTCACTCTGTTGCGGTTGAAACTAACGCGTGACATCTCTGGTCCCCAACCCCACGTGAGAGGGTAAAGGGAATGGTTC
>JBAUUA010000791.1:0-3746 GCA_049582465.1 Bradyrhizobium sp.
ACCTTCTATAAGGGTTCCCGTTAAGCCAATTCTCCTGAACTCAGTCCTCCCCTCATTGTCGGACATCAGCCCATGACCTTTACGCTTCCCAACCTCCCCTATGCCTATGACGCCCTTGCGCCCCATATGTCCAAGGAAACGCTGGAATACCACCACGACAAGCATCACCAGGCTTACGTGACCAACGGAAACAACGCGATCAAGGGGACCGAATTCGAAGGCAAGTCCCTCGAGGAGATCGTGAAGGCTTCGTTCGGCAAGAATCCCGCGGTCTTCAACAATGCCGGCCAGCACTACAACCACCTGCATTTCTGGAACTGGATGAAGCCGAACGGCGGCGGAAGCAAGCTGCCGGCCCGCCTGGAAAAGAAGATCACCGAGGACCTCGGCGGTCTCGAGAAATTCAAGACCGATTTCGCCGCCGCCGGCGTCGGCCAGTTCGGCTCGGGCTGGTGCTGGCTGACGGTGAAGAACGGCAAGCTGGAAATCACCAAGACCGCCAACGGCGAAAGCCCGCTGGTGCATGGCGGCACGCCGATCCTCGGCTGCGACGTCTGGGAGCATTCCTACTACATCGACTATCGCAACCGCCGTCCGGACTATCTGAAGGCGTTCTGCGATCACCTCATCAACTGGGAATATGTCGACCAGCTGTTCTCGAAGGTCTGACACTCCTTAGATCCGCGCATTAGAAGGGGGCGGTGGCATCGAGCTGCCGCCCTTTTCGCTGGCGGGGTTGTCGGGGCGATCCTTGCGGGGATCGCGCGCTTGCGGCACAACCGCATTTACCGGCGGTCCTGTCCTCGAGGGAAAAGCTTCGGATGAGCTATCTTCTGGTTTTTATCGGCGGCGGGCTAGGCGCGTCGCTGCGACACACCATCAACATGGTGTTCACGCGCGCCTTCGGAACCGGCTTTCCCTATCACACCTTCTTCATCAACGTTTCGGGCTCGGTCGTCATGGGCCTGATTGCGGGCTATCTCGCGTTCAAGGGCGAAGCGACCCAGCACTGGCGGCTGTTCCTGATGACCGGCATTCTCGGCGGCTACACCACCTTCTCGGCGTTCTCGCTCGATACCGCGCTGCTCTACGAGCGGGGCGAGGTCGCGCTCGCCGCGGTTTACGTGGTGGGATCGGTGGCGCTCTCGATCGCGGGCCTGTTCGCCGGCCTGGCGCTGGTTCGCCACTTCACGTAGCGTTTTCGGGCGAAGCCTGTCCCGCACCAGATGCAGGATCGATGCCGGTTGGCGTGAAGAAAACCCGTCAGGACAAAGACCGGCAATCCCGCATGGCCCTCCTTCAGGCGCGCATGGACTTTGTCACGCTTCCGTTTGCATCGACTATCCGGCGCGACTAAGCAGGGTCAGCCCCATTTCGCGCCAGACCCATTGCCTTGTCAGAACTTCCCCTGAAAGACCCGGCGCCCGCCGACGACGCCGCGGACGGCGAGCCGCGTCCCGGACACATCCGCAAACCGATCGGCTGGTCGATGATTGTGATCGGCGTGCTGGTCGCGGTCAGCGCGGCGCTGGTGTGGCGGCGCGACGGCATCACCGGCGTCACCGAAATCCTGACCCACGATCTCAGTCTGTTCGGCGGCATCCTGCCGCGCGTGCTGGCGGGCTGCCTGCTCGGCGCGTTTATCGCCGAGATCCTGCCGCACGAGAAGGTGTCGCGCTCGCTCGGGCCCAAATCGGGATTGAGGGGCCTTTTGATCGGGGCCGCGTTCGGGGCGATCCTGCCCGGCGGCCCGTTCACCGCCTATCCGGTGGCGAGCGCGCTGCTCGCGGTCGGCGCCGATTTCGGCGCGACCATCGCCATGGTGGTGAGCTGGACCCTGATCGGATACGGCCGGGCGATCGCCTGGGAATTGCCGATCATGGGCACCGATTTCACGCTGTGGCGCATCGTGATTTCGCTGCCGCTGCCGGTGCTGGCTGGCGCGCTCGGGCGTTTCGTCTTTGTCCGGATCTATCCGACGGGCGCGCCCGAATGAGCGCGGCGCTCCTGATCGATATCATCCTGTGGGGCTCAGTCGCCGCGGTCGGCTTTATCGCGTTCCGGCGCGGCCCGGCGGTGCTCAAGGCCTCGCTGCGCGAAGGTACCATGGATTTCATCAATATCGTGCCGCGCATTGCGCTGGGCGTGATCGGTTCGGGCTATATCGCCGCCGTCATCCCGCAGGAGATCATCACCGGCTGGCTGGGGCCGGATTCCGGCTGGCTGGGCGTGCTGACCGCGACCATCGCCGGCGCCGCCACTCCGGGCGGACCGGTGATCGGCTTTTCCATCGGCGCGGTGGCGCTGAAAGCCGGCGGCGGCCCGCCGCAGGTGATCGCCTATGTCATCGCCTGGGCGCTGTTCGCCTTCCAGCGGCTCTTGTTATGGGAAATCCCGTTCATGCCGGCCCGCTTCGTCTGGTTCCGCGCCGCGGTGTCGCTGCCGTTCCCCTTCCTGGCCGCCGCCATCGCCATGGCGATCGGGAAGCCGTGAGGCCGCAAAATCGTGGAAAACCGCCTCGTGGACACAGGTAATGTTATAATATAACATTTTTTCATGCCCGGTTCCCACCTTCACGACCACAGCCACGACCATCCCCACGGGCATCTGCCCGTCCACAGCCATGGGCCGGCGTCGCCGCATCCGGCGCAGGCCGCGCCGTGGTCCATCCTGCGCATGACGGTGGTCTCCAGGCTCGCGGCCGCGGCCGCAGTCAGCGCCGTGCTGTGGGCCGTGGTGTGGCTTGCGATGAGGTGAGCATGACCGCACAGGTGAAATTCCGCGACGTCACGCTCGGCTACGACCGGCATCCGGCGGTGCATCATCTCGACGGCGAGGTCGCCTCGGGTGCGCTGCTCGCGGTGATCGGTCCCAACGGCGCCGGCAAGTCGACGCTGTTTCGCGGGCTGGTCGGCATTCTCAAGCCGCTGGCGGGCGCGATCGTGACCGGAGGCCTCGACGCTAGGGATATCGCCTATCTGCCGCAGACCGCCGATATCGACCGCAGCTTTCCGATCTCGGTGTACGATTTCGTCGGCACCGGCCTGTGGCGCACGACCGGTTTCTTCGGCGGCATGGGCAAGGCCGCGCGCGACAAGATTGCGCACGCGCTCGCAGCCGTCGGCCTCAACGGTTTTGAAAATCGCCCGATCGGCACGCTGTCCGGCGGGCAAATGCAGCGCATGCTGTTCGCGCGGGTGTTGTTGCAGGATGCGCGGCTGATCGTGCTGGACGAGCCCTTTAACGCGATCGACGCCAAGACCTCGGCCGACCTGCTCGATCTGGTCAAGCGCTGGCACGCCGAGAAGCGCACCGTGCTGGCGGCGCTGCACGACATGGAGCTGGTGCGCAGCCATTTCCCCGAAACCCTGCTGCTGGCGCGCGGGCCGGTCGCCTGGGGTTTAACCGCCGAGGTGCTGACCGCCGAAAACCTCAAGGAAGCCCGCCGCATGTGCGAGGCGTTCGACGATTCCGCCGCCGCCTGCGCGGTCCACGATCTGCCGTCGCGGGCCGCCTGATGCTGTACGACGCGCTGATCGCGCCTTTTACCGAATTCGAATTCATGCGCCGGGCGCTCGCGGCCGTGGTTGCGCTTTCGCTGGGCGGCGGGCCGATCGGGGTGTTCCTGATGCTGCGGCGGATGAGCCTGGTCGGCGACGCCATGGCGCATGCGATCCTGCCGGGGGCGGCGATCGGCTTCCTGCTGTCGGGCCTCAATTTGTTCGCAATGACCACGGGCGGCCTGA
>JBAUUA010000792.1:0-2467 GCA_049582465.1 Bradyrhizobium sp.
TCGCCAGGATGAGGAAAACGTTGACCGGTATGTCGGCGATCGGAAGGTAGAGCTGCACGCGCGTCTGCTTTTTTTGATTGAGCCGCGAGGCTGGTCGGGACCGCTCGCGGCTTGGTTTCCTGATCGAGCAAAGTGGGATCGACATCCCTGCATAACCGAATTCGCCGCCGGGAGGGACTAAAGAATCCCGCGCGGGGCGGCTTTTTGACGCGGCCCGCCGCTCGCTTTCGCATGTGGAGAATAATTCGGACTGACGGGCGCCGGCTCAGGGCTTCCCGACCGGCTCGGTGACGAGGTTCACCGCCGCGGCTTCCCTGACGCCGAGCCAGCGGATGTCCCTGGTTTGGGACATCGCCTCCACGACCAAAGAGGACACGCCCATCTTCGTCATGTAGCCCAACAAAAAGCCCGCAATGCGCTGGGTGGAGGCGACGGGGTCGCGCAGCGGAGCCGTGGCCTCAAACTGGTGTATCCCCAGCATAGAGCCCTCCACGCCATAGCGTGTCTTGCCGCCGGCATAGATGAGCACGCAGGCGCTCGCGCAATAGGCAGGGCGGACCTGACCCGAGACGTCGACGACGCCGACGGCGGTCACCAGCCCGCGGGCCCGAATGATTTCGCCCATGATAACGCCCTGGTTCAAATCGCCGCCCGGAGACGACAGCACCACGGCGTCGCCGGCCGCGAGGTGGCCCTGGTCGAGCCTGTCCCGGAACCAGTTCGCGCTGGCGGCGCCGATTTCGCCGCTGATGGCGAGCGCGCGTCGGCCGTGGCCGGTGCCGTCGAAATCGACATCAGGGATCAGCGCCGAACTCATCTTCGGGCTGAAATACGACTCTTTCCAATACGCCCACGCCGCGGGCCTCGACAGCTCCCGATAGGCGCGGATGCCGACGCCACTCACCAGGAGGATAAAGAGCACGGCCGTCCACAAGGTCCGCCTGCTGCGCAGCGCCGGCAGCGGCCGCGCAGCGGGCCGATCGGCTGGCCGGGGCGGCGGTGCGACCCTGGGCCCGGTCGGCGAGCTTCGGAAACCAGCCGCTTCGTTGTGCCGATCATCGAAGGGCAAGCGATTTCCCCCGGCGGTTGAAACTCCTGGCCATCAAATCCGCTAGGCGGTTGTTGCTGGCGCAGGTCTAGCGACGCGCTTTTCTGTGCGGTCTTGCCGGGGATGAATATGACGGCGATGCCGCCATCGCGTCAATGCGCGCTGGCGGTTCGCCTGGTCGAAACCGGCTTGGCCATGGGCTTGGCCGGCTTGGCCTGCGCCTGTGCGGAGTCCCATCCGCCGGCGGGGCCTGCGACGTTGACGGCATCGTCGGGTTGCGGTTCGGGCGTGAAGGTCTGGATCGCGAGCTTGGCCGCGGCCAGCGATTGGGGATCGAGCCGCTTGGCGACATCGTCGCGCTTGCGCGCGGCATCCGCATCGCCCTGCGCTGCCGCCAGGCTGAACCATTTGAAGGATTCGGCCAGGTTCTGTTCGACGCCGATGCCGCGGGCATAGAGGATGCCGAGGTTGAACTGGCTGTCCGCGACGCCGTGGTCGGCGGCCTTGCGGAACCATTGCGAGGCGCTCTTGTAGTCGGCGCCCCTGCCGCCGCCGTCGGCGTCGAGCACGGCCAGATTGTGCATGGCCTTGGCGTTGCCGCGCTCGGCGGCCTGCAGATAATAGCGCCGCGCGATATCGGCATCCTTCTTCACGCTGAGGCCTTTTTCGTAGAAGGTCCCGAGCCTGAAGATCGCCGGCACCACGCCGGCCTGCGCCGCGCGGTCGTACCATTTGGCGGCTTCGTCGTAATTCGCCGCCACGCCCTTGCCTTCGGCGAAACGCACGCCGATCTCATAGGCCGCGGTGGGATCGCCCTTCAGCGCGGCGGCGCGCAGCACCGGGCCGCCGATGCCGTCCGGCAGGCTCTCGCTCGGCGGGACCTGCACCTGGCCGAGCTTTCTGCCAAAGGAGGACATCTGCGGAGCCGGTATCGCGCCGGTGATGTCGTTTGCAGCGGCCGGCGCGGCTGATGGCGTCAGCGCTTGCGGGATCGCAACCGAGGCCGCGCTATCGGAGGCGGCCGGCGCGGAATTGTTGAGCGACTGCCGGCCGATCGGGGTCGGCGACGTCATCGAAGGCACCAATGGATCGGGCATCACCGGCTTGACGCTGTCTGGCGCGGGCGGCTGGGCGGCGGCCGGCGGCTCGCTCGAACTCTGCGTCGCGGGCACCGGCGGCGGGCTGCCGCCTTCGACCAGCGACATCGCCATCTTGAAGGTGCCGAGCACGATCACGACCACGCTCGCGCCGACCAGCAGCGAGCGGATCCTGGTGCTGATGGTCGATGAACTCTTGCCGCCGTCCTTCGTGTCCCTGGCGTTGTCGGCCTTTATCGGCTTGCCCTTCTTGTCGACGGGCTGGGCAGCCGCCGCCTGTGCCGCGCGGCGCGCGGCGGCGATGAAGCTCGAGGACGAGACC
>JBAUUA010000793.1:0-6209 GCA_049582465.1 Bradyrhizobium sp.
AGCGCGGCCCGCACCGTCACACCGGGCAGGATCTTGCGGGCGATGGCGCCGGCCGCCACCCGCGTCGCGGTCTCGCGCGCCGAGGAACGGCCGCCGCCGCGGTAGTCGCGCAGGCCGTATTTGGCCTCATAGGTGAAATCGGCGTGGCCCGGGCGAAACTTGTCCTTGATCTCGGAATAGTCCTTGGAGCGCTGGTCGGTGTTCTCGATCAGCAGCGCGATCGGCGTGCCGGTCGTGACCTGCACGCCGGTCTCCGGATGCGCCATCACGCCGGACAGGATTTTGACCGCATCCGCCTCCTGGCGCTGGGTGGTGAAGCGCGACTGTCCGGGACGGCGGCGGTCGAGATCGTGCTGGATGTCCTCGACTGCGAGCGGCAGCAGCGGCGGGCAGCCATCGATCACGCAGCCGATCGCAACCCCGTGGCTTTCGCCGAAGGTCGTGACCCGGAACATGTGGCCGAAGGTGTTGAAGGACATTTTTGAAGGCTCGGGATCGCGGATGTAAGTCAACGCTGGCTTGTCGTAACGCGGGCAGTTGGAGGGGTCAAATGCCCCTATTCGTCATGGCCGGGCTTGACCCGGCCTTGACGACTTGCTTTGCCGCCAAGTGCGTGGGTGCCCGGCATAAGACCGGGCATGACGGCAGCGAGGTGCAATCGGCCCTTAACTATACTTCGACAATCCGGCCTCGCCGAACACGTAGACCGCGCCCTGCTCGATGGTCAGGTCGGCGGCGCTGTCGGGGGTTTCGATGCCGAGCGCCACCATCAGCGCCCGCGCGGTGCCGCCATGGGCCACCGCGACGGTGTCCTCCGTCAATTGGCGGTACCAGTCGGTCACCCGCGCCTGCACCTCGACATAGCTCTCGCCGCCCGGCGGCGACACAGTCCATTTCTCGGTCTGGCGTTTTGCAAACAGCTCGGGGTCCTTTTCCTGCATCTGCGCCAGCGTCGAGCCTTCCCAATGGCCGTAAGCGATCTCGCGCAGCCGGTCGTCAACCGCGTATTGATCCGACGGCAGTTTCAAACTGCCGCGCACCAGTTCCATGGTCGAGCGGGCACGGACCAGGGGGCTGGCGACGAAGTCGAGCGAGGTCTCGCTACGGCCGTCGCGCGCGAACAGGTCGGCGAGGATAATGCCGGCCTTGGCGGCCTGCCGGCGTCCGAGCTCGTTGAGCGGAATATCCTGCGTGCCCTGCAGCCGGCCCAGCGCGTTCCACTCGGTTTCGCCGTGGCGAATGTAGTAAATCGTCGGCACGGCACGAAACCCTGGGGGCTAGTCCTTGCTCAGGGAATTGCTGAGCGAGATGTCCGGCGCGTCGGGGCGCTTCATGCCGACGACGTGATAGCCGGAATCGACGTGATGCACCTCGCCGGTGACGGCGCGCGAAAGATCCGAGAGCAGGTACAGCGCGCTGTCGCCGACCTCCTCCGTGGTCACGGTGCGGCGCATCGGCGCGTTGTATTCGTTCCACTTCAGGATATAGCGGAAATCGCCGATGCCGGACGCGGCCAGCGTCTTGATCGGCCCGGCCGAGATCGCGTTGACGCGGATGTTCTTCTCGCCGAGATCGGCGGCGAGATAGCGCACGCTCGCCTCCAGCGCCGCCTTCGCAACCCCCATCACGTTGTAATGCGGCATCCATTTCTCGGCGCCGTAATAGGTCAGCGTCAGGATCGAGCCGCCGTCGACCAGAAGCTTTTCGGCGCGCTGCGCGATCGCCGTCAGCGAATAGCAGGAGATCAGCATGGTCTTGGAGAAATTGTCGGCGGTGGTTTCGAGATAGCGGCCGTCGAGCTGGTCCTTGTCGGAGAACGCGATCGCGTGCACCACGAAATCGATCTTGCCCCATTTCTCCCGGAGCACATCGAACACCGCATCGATGGTCGAGGGATCGGTGACGTCGCAATGGCCGAGCAGGATGCCGCCGAGTTCTTTCGCCAGCGGCTCAACCCGCTTCTTCAGCGCGTCGCCCTGCCAGGTCAGCGCGATTTCCGCGCCGGCCGCGTGGCAGGCCTTGGCGATGCCCCAGGCGATCGAGCGGTTGTTGGCGACGCCGAGGATCACCCCGCGCTTGCCCTGCATGAGCCCCAAACTTTGCGCCATTCGAGTATCCCGTTAAGCTTGATGAACTCTGGAGGTACACCAGCCATCCCAGCCGGTACAGCCCAAATCCATCGCCGTTTCGGGCGGTTTGCCCCACAACCCTAACTGCCGGAATAGTGACGTGATTTCGGTGTTATGTTCGGTAAGGCGTTCGCACTATCCGACCCGGACGCCGGCCAGACCAACCCCAGATCGGGTGCGAATGACCGCTTTTCGCGAGAGCGTCGAAGCCATGATTCCGGCCCTGCGCCGCTATGCGCGCGCGCTGACGCGGGATGCGGATATCGCCGACGATCTGGTGCAGGACACGCTGGTGCGGGCGCTGCGTTCGGAACGGCTGTTTCTCGGCGGCGATGTCAGGAGCTGGCTCTACACCATCCTGACCAACCTCAACAAGAACCGGCGGCGGTCGCTGGCGCGGAAGCCGCAATTCGTGCCGCTGCTCGACAACAACCCCGACGCCAGCGGAACCGAGGCGGAGGGACGCGACATCGCCCGCGCGCTGGCGACATTGGTGGAGGAGCAGCGCTCGGTGCTGCTATTGGTGATGCTGGAAGGGTTGAGCTATCGCGAGGTCGCCGACATCCAGGGCGTGCCGATCGGCACGGTCATGTCGCGCCTCGCCCGCGCCCGCGCCCATGTCAAGGCAGTGCTCGAGGGCGAGCGCCCGGCGCTGCGGCGGGTGAAGTGATGGCAGGCAATATGCATATCGATGCCGTGACGGACTTAGTGAACGGGCGTTTTTTGATTGAGCTTGGACAGAGACAACGACCATGACCGACCGCAGGATTCCCGTCACCGAAGACGAACTGCACGCCTATGTCGACAATGAGTTGCCGGCGGAGCGTCGCGGCGATGTCGAGGCGTGGCTGACGACGCATCCCGACGATGCCGAGCGGGTGCGCTCATGGCGCGAGATGGCCGATGCGCTGCATGCGCGTTACGATTCCGTCGCCGACGAGCCGGTGCCGCAGCGGCTTTCGATCGACCGGCTGGTTCGAACGCCGCGCAAATGGATGTACGGGGCCATCGCCGCGACGCTTCTGGCATTCGTCGCCGGCGGCGGCGCCGGCTGGCTGGCGCGGGGCGCTGCCGCCACGCCGTCGGTATTCCAGAATTTCACGGTGGACGCCCTCGACGCGCACCGGCTCTACGTGGTCGAGGTGCGTCACCCGGTTGAGGTGCCCGGCAGCGAACGTGCGCATTTGCAGCAATGGCTGACCAAGCGCTGCGGCTGGGACGTCCGCGCGCCGGAACTGGGCGCGACCGGATTGAAGCTGGTCGGCGGACGGCTGCTGCCGGGGCCCACCGGGCCTGCATCATTTTTGATGTATGAGAGCGCCTCGGGCGAACGCTTTACGGTCTACACGTCACGCGCGTCCACCGAGACCACGCAAATGAGATATGCCAGGCAGGACAATGACGGCGCGCTGTTTTGGGCTGATAATGGAGTGGGTTACGTGGTCAGCGGCAGCACCGACCGCGATCGCCTGACCCAGGTGGCGCGGCTGGTCTACGAGCAGACCGAAAAGACCGGCGGCTGACTTGGTCACGGTCTTTGTCCCAATTCGGACATTGAAAATCTTGAATTGGAACATCGACCGGTCTCAAATTCGCACTGGGTGATCACGCGAAATTGTAACGCGTTCGATCCGCCGATCGGCGCACGCGGCCTCGACGGGGTTTTGTACCGCGCTGGTCCCCCGCTCGAGGCCGCTCCCCTCTTTCCGCCACCTTTTGGGTGGTTGGAAACGGTCAGGATAGCTCACTCCGGGGATTATAGGTGTGGCCGTCGCGCCACTTCTGCATCAACGCTTCGAGCTCGGCGTCGTTCCCGTCCGGTAGCATGATGCGGGTGGTGACGAAGAGGTCGCCGGCGGTTCCCGGTGGTTTCGGCAACCCCTTGCCTTTCAGGCGAAAAGTCCGGCCGCTCGAGGTGTTTTTCGGGATCGACAGTTCGACCGCGCTGCCGAGCGTCGGCACGCGGACCTTGGCGCCGAGCACGGCTTCATACAGCGTGATCGGCAGGTCGAGGCGCAGGTCGCTGCCTTCGATCTTGAAGAACCGGTGCGGCGCGATATTCACGGTAATCAGGAGATCGCCGGGCGGATGGCCGGGCGAAGTCTCGCCCTGTCCCTTCAGCCGAATCTGCTGGCCGGCAACGACGCCGGCGGGAATCTTGACGTTGAGCTCCTTGCCGGTGGGCAGCCGGACGCGTTTCTCGACGCCCTTGACCGATTCTTCCAGCGACACGGTCATGGCGACCGAAAGGTCGAGGTCGAGCGCGATGCCGCCGGTATCGAATTCAAAGGTGGTGCCGCCGCCGGGACGCGGGCCACGCGCGCCCGCAGCGCCGCCGAACATGCTGTTGAGGATGTCCTCGAAGCCGCCGCCGCCGCCAAAGCCGCCGGGACCGCCGCCGGTGCGGAAGGTGTGGGTCTCGAAGCCGCCCGGACCGCCGCGCGCACCGGGCTGGCCGCCGGGAAAGCCCTGGAAACGGGGCTTGCCTTCGGCATCGATCTCGCCGCGATCGAACTGCTTGCGCTTGGTCTCATCGCCAATGATCTCATTGGCGGAGTTCAGCTCGGCAAAGCGCGCCGCGGATTTCGGATCGTTCTTGTTGGCGTCGGGGTGATGCTTCTTGGCAAGCTTGCGATAGGCGCTCTTGATCGCCGCAGCGCTGGCGCCCCGCGGCACCCCCAAGACCTCATAGGGGTCACGCATCCGTCACGTCTCCTTCAAGGGAAATCTGATCTTAAACTGAGGGCGGCCCGCCCACCATGGTTTCATTTGGGGTCCTCGTGGCATTTTTGCAACGGGGCGCATGCTCGCTTTAGCCTTGTCTCCATGGCTTCAGCGTATGGATTTCCCACCGGCCGCCGGCGGTCTTGCAGGCGGCACCCTGCAGCCAGCTCTCGTTGCGGCCATTGACATAGCTTGCCAGGAAATCCCGGCAGGTGCGTCCGTCCGCATCATAGGCCTGAGCCAGCGGCGTCACCGAACCGCGGGCGCCGGTCTCGGGATTTTCCCAAGGCTGGCTGGAATCCTTGTCGCCCTTGGTCAGCACGTCGGAAGCGGCATTGCGGGCGAAGGCAAGGTCGCTCTCGCTCGGCGCCGCCCCGCCGGCGCCAGGCGGGACGATCGAGCCGGTCGGGTCGTTGTCACCCATCTTGGCGAAGGCATTGTCGGTCCGGGACATGCTGCAGCCGCCTGCCCCGACCGCGATTAGAATCACTGTCAACACCGCGCCCGCGGGAGCGATCGCCGATAGGCCTGCGCGTCCCCATGCCCTATATAGGGCGAACCTATACAGGGACGGCAGCGCGTACTGGACCGCGGGCGGACGCAATTCGGAACTCCCAAAATGAGCGACACGACCTCCATCAAACACCCCCCAGCGTTAACATCCGGTGATTTCACCGCGGCGGAGGAACCGTTCGCGCTGTTCGGTGAATGGTTTGCGGAAGCGGTGAAGGCCGAACCCAACGATCCCAACGCCATGGCGCTGGCCACCGTGGACGAGAGCGGCCTGCCCGACGTGCGGATGGTGCTGATGAAGGGCTATGACGCCGACGGTTTTGTCTTCTACAGCCACATCGCCAGCCAAAAAGGCCGCGAACTCGCCGCAAATCCTAAGGCGGCTTTACTGTTTCACTGGAAGTCGCTGCGCCGGCAGGTCCGCATCCGCGGCAACGTGTCGCCGGTCACCGAGGCCGAGGCCGACGCCTATTTCGCCACCCGGCCGAAGCAGGCCCAGATCGGCGCCTGGGCCAGCAAGCAGTCGCAGCCGCTGGAGAGCCGCTTCGCCTTCGAGCAGGCGATCGCCGTGGTCGCCGCCAAACACATCGTCGGCGAGGTGCCGCGGCCGCCGGGCTGGAGCGGCTGGCGCATCACACCTGCCCGGTTCGAATTCTGGCACGACCGCCCGTTCCGCCTGCACGACCGCATCGAATTCCGCCGCGACAGGCCGGGGCAGCCCTGGTCCAAGACGCGGCTTTACCCGTGATTGAAAGTCTGAAGAATCCCATGCCGACTTCGAGCCACAACGGACCGCGGCGCACCCTGCTTCTGACCGGCGCCAGCCGCGGCATCGGCCATGCG
>JBAUUA010000794.1:0-1666 GCA_049582465.1 Bradyrhizobium sp.
CGAGGCTCGCCTGCTATGACAAGGCCGCACCGCCGGCCGCGGTCGCGGCATCGGCGCCCGCAAGGCCGCGGCTGCGCGCGGTTCCGACTTCGAAAGTCGACGGCGCAAAATATGTGGATTCGCTCAGCACCGAAGACGCGCGCGTGAATGCACAGCTGAAAAATATCTGCCGCGGCTGTTGAGCAGCCGACCCCGGCCCAGCAGGTTCGGGCACGTGACCCGCCCGCGACTTGCGGCCGCACCGCACCTTTGCAACAGTAGATAAAAGAGAAAAATGGCATATCTGCCGCCCCGATGAATCTTCTCGCATCCCTTCCGACCGCGATCGGAACGGCCGCGGTGGCACCCGCGCTGCTGATACTGTGGCTCGTGATCGCCGCGGGCGAGCGTCCGGGCCCGCCTGCCAAGGTCTGGACCGCGTTTTTTCTCGGCGCCGCCAGCATTTCGCTGCTGCGCTTTGCCCGCGCGCCGTTTGCCTCGATCCTCGCGACCCCCGGCAATCCCTGGCTCGGGCAGGTCCTGCATTCGGTATTCGGGGTCGCCCTGCCCGAGGAAGCCGTCAAGATTCTCGTCATCGTCGCGGTCTCGGCGCGGCGGCGGCCGTTCGCCGATCCGATGGACACGGTGGTCTATGGAGCGGCGGCGGGGCTCGGCTTCGCAGCCTACGAGAACCTCGCTTATCTCGTGCAGCACGCGGATATGTGGCGATCGCTGGCTGCCTTGCGCAGCGTGCTGACGGTGCCTTTCCACGGCGCGCTCGGGATCATCGCGGGCGCCTATCTCGCGCTCGGCCGATCCGGCACGGCGCTTGGCGCGCACCGACACAACCGCGACTGGGCGCGGATCTCGAGCCGTATCCTGATGCTGTTTGCGCCGGTTGCGCTGCACGCCGGTTTTGATTTTCCGCTGCTGACGTTGCAGCAGAACGCCGATATCGGCCCGACCACCCGGCTGATGCTGGGAATGGCCAGCGTGCTGATCGGGTTCTCATCGATCGCCTTCGCCATGCGCCTGGTGCGACGGGTCGGCCGCCACCAGGCCCCGCGGACCGAAATCGCCCGCGCGCGGCTGAGCCAGTTGCGGCGGATGTGGGCGCTTCTGGTGGCCGGCGGCGGCGCCGGATTCATCGGACTGACTTTCGTGCTGACCTCGATCCACCACTGGCTGGTCAATCCCGAACGCAATGTGGCGCTGGTTCTCGTTCCGATCGGTCTCACCTCCATCCTGGTCGGCAGCGCGCTGCTGCTGGTGACAACAGCAATCTACATCCTCGGCCGCAATCGGATACGCACCACGGCCTCGGGCTTTTCATCCGCGCCGGGTCAAGGTTAGTCTTGCCGTTTCGATAGAGGCGAAACGGCAAGGCTCCAGATTGCCGATTTGACCTGATTTTTTTTCAAAACGCTGCCGGACGCACACCACGCCTGCGAACAAAGTTGCCCCTGCGGCGTTGGCGCACGCTATATTGATGGCGTTACATCAAGGCGTCACGCCGCGTTACCGGCATCGGAGACTTTCAATGACCCTTCCCCAGGACATCGCCAGGCTACAGACCGAAATGCGCGCCGCGGTGCACGAGCATTGGAAGGCTTTCCTGATCGAAGGCATCCTGCTCGCCGTGCTAGGCCTTGCGGCGATGATCGCGCCGCTGATTGCGAGCCTCGCC
>JBAUUA010000795.1:0-2917 GCA_049582465.1 Bradyrhizobium sp.
GTCCGCACCTGTTGCTCTGCCTTCGACCGGAAAAACAGATGGGAACTTGGAAAGTTCCCAGATCTTGCGACGCTGCGCCGCGCTCTTTTTTTATGGCGACCTGGAACTACATGCAGTCCCGTTCGTCGAGGAACCGATGATGTCTCAACCGCTGATCGTTTCGATCCCGCATCAGCTCGGCCGCGAGGAGGCGATGCGCCGCCTCAAGACCGGTCTGGGGCGCGCGGCCTCCAGCATTCCCGTGCTGAAAGTGGATGAGGAGAGCTGGCAGGACAATCGCATGACCTTCCGCGTCCGCGCGATGGGTCAGGCGGCGTCCGGCCATCTCGATGTCGCCGACGATCATGTTCGCCTGGAAGTCACGCTGCCTTGGCTGTTGCAGCGCTTTGCGGAAGTCGCGCAAGCCGCGATCCGGCATCGCGGCAATCTGTTGCTGACCAAGCGCAGTTGATGCTGCGTAGCAGCAAAAACATCGGGCTCGCTGGCGTGAACTTGCCGGTAACGAATTTGACGGACGATTTGATTTGCGCGGGGAAGGGAACCGAACTTCGTGAGTCGGCACGACATCCGCCAAAGCCGTCCGGCCGTCGATCCCGGGCGGCTTTCGCGCGTCAAACTCGCGACAGATGAACTTGCTTTCGCGCCGGCTTCTCAGCGCTCACGACCCTGGCCTTCAACACCGCCGCCGGCAGATGCCTGAAGACATCGGAGATTCGCAGCTGGCTCGCATCGGCATCCGCAAAGCCCTCCACCGCATAGCCGCCGATATGGAGCGAGGCGTCGTAATTTTCCGCCCGGGGCCAGGCGCGGCCGCCTTGCGAAAACCCGGCAAATGATTTTGCGACCGCGACGATGACGGCGTCACCGTCGCGACGCCGCGCAAAGGTAATGACATGGTCACGGTGCGGCCCGCTCACCTGCAGCGGCTCGTAATCACCATGCGCGAACACATCGGAAAGTTCGCTGCGCAGCTTCAGCAAATGCCGCGTCCACGCCAGCTTCACATGACCATCGGGCCAGTCCCGCGCGAGCTGATGCCAGTCGGGCGTTTCCATCGACGCCAGCACCTTGGCACGCTCGGCAAAATCCACCGGCCGCCGGTTGTCGGGATCGACCAGCGACAGATCCCAGAATTCCGTCCCCTGATAGAAGTCGGGCACCCCCGGCATCGTCGCCTTCAACGTGACTTGGCTGAGCGAATTCAGCGCGCCCAACAGAGCAAGCCGCTGCGCCAAGGTCGCCATCGAATTGAGGAATTCGGCCGAGAGCGCCGGATCCAGAATCCGTTCGATGAAGGTGCGCAGGCCCGCTTCATAGGACTCGTTGGGATTGAGCCAGCTGGTCTCCTGCTTGCCCTCGCGCGCAGCCTTCAGCGCGTAAGCCTGGATCCGCTCCGCAAACGACGTGTCACGCCCGCCCAAGGGCCAGGCGCCGAGCAGCGCCTGGTACAGCATGTATTCCGCGGTCGCCGACGGCGCACGGGTCTCGCCATCGACGGCCAGATGCGGCGCGTTCATGACTTTCCACCGTGCAACCGCGCTGGCCCATTCGCCGGGAATTTCGGCCAGCGCGATCAATCGCGCCCGCGCGTCCTCGCCGCGCTTGGTGTCGTGTGTCGCCGTCGCGGTCATGCCGTGCGGCCACTGTTTGACGCGGAGCTTCATGGCGTCGTGAAAGGCATCGACCGGAAGCGCTTTCGCTGCCGGGTCGCCGCCGACTTCATTGAGCGCGAGCAGGCGGTGGTAACGATAGAACGTCGTGTCCTCCAGCGACTTCGCCATCATCGGCCCGGTGAATTGCTGAAGTTTCAGGGCGAAGCGGCGCACGCGCGGCGCGCTGTACGATGCCCGACCCGGCTTGATCAGGTCCATGGTCAGCACATCGCGCAGGAAATCGAAGATACCGGCATCGGCGGCGAACCATTCCGCGCGCGCGTTCTCGATCGTCTCCTCGATCAGCGCGCGGTCGTGAGCGTTCGGACCTGCGGGCGTCAGATAGGTCCGATAGACCGGAAAATGCAGGATATAGAGCTCGAGCACCTGTCGCAGGCTGTCGGCGGAAAAGTCGCGCGTGGAATAATGGCCGCCGGCGATACGCGCCAGCAGCCGCGACAGCACCGTGAATTCGCTGGTCAGCAAGGTCTCGAGCACGCGGCGCTTGGCTTCCTTCAGGAATGGCGCCAGCCGCGGCGGCTGGTTGCTGATCTGCCGCCACACTTCGTCGAGCGGCTCCAGGCCCTTGCCGTCGACCAGCACTTGGGTGATGGCGTTGAGCCATTCGTAGCCGGTGGTGCCGCGAACGCCCGAAAAAGCGAGCAGCGTTTCCTGCTCGCCGAGGATCTTTTCGATCACCATGTAGAACGGGCTGGCATCGTGGCCCTGCGCACCCCGGACCAGGCGGCGCAGGCGCTGGAAATATTGCGCGGGATCGCGCAGGCCGTCGATGTGGTCGAGCCGCAGGCCCTGCAGTTTTCCGTCCGCGATCAGTTTCTTGACCAGCCGATGGACGGCCTCGAACGTGCCGGCATCCTCGACCCGCAATCCCGCCAGCGTATTGATGTCAAAGAACCGCCGATAATTGATGTCGCTGGAGGCAAGCCGCCAGTGTCCAAGCCGGTAATGCTGCCGCTCCAGCAGGTGATGCAGCGCGAGCGTCTGCGAAGGCCTGTCCCGCCCCGCCCGAAACGCTTCGAGCCCGCGCGCTATGATCCCGGCGCTCCCGGGGATATCCCGCAGCTCCGCCTTGAAGGCAGGCGCTTCCTTGGCGTTCGGATGGCGCGGGCCCTTATGGCGCGACGCCAGTTCGAGGATGCGTTGTCCTGCGTCGCTGTCCTGGGCTCCGGCTTCCCTGACGATGTTGCGCAAGATCTCGGCATAACGCTCGGGCGCGATCGGCAGGCGGTGCTCGAAATACCAGG
>JBAUUA010000796.1:0-6883 GCA_049582465.1 Bradyrhizobium sp.
TGCGACGTCGGGATCCTCCATCACGATCTTGCTGAGCACCTCCTGCCGGCTTTTCATCGCCTCGAACGATATGTCCTGCGAGGCTTCCGAGGTGGCGGTGATCAGGCCGTTGTCCTGCTGCGGGAAGAATCCCTTGGGAATGATGATGAACAGATAGACCGACAAACCCAGTGTGGCGAAGAAGATGCAGAGCGTCGTCAGTTTCCAGCGCAGCGCGCGGTCGAGACCCCGCCCATAGGCCTCAAGCATCCGCTCGAAGGCCCGCTCGCTCCACTGGTAAAACCGACCATGCCTGCTCTCGCTGCGCGCGCGCAGGAAGCGCGACGCCATCATCGGCGTCAGGGTCAGCGACACCACCAGGGAGACGAAGATCGCCATCGCCAGCGTCACCGCGAACTCGCGGAACAGCCGGCCGATGATGCCGCCCATCAGGAGCAGCGGGATCAGCACCGCCACCAGCGAAACGCTGATCGACACGATAGTGAAGCCGATTTCGCTCGCGCCCTTGAACGCGGCGGCGAGCGGCTTTTCGCCCTCCTCGACGTAGCGCGTGATGTTCTCCAGCATCACGATGGCGTCGTCGACGACGAAGCCGACGGCGATGGTGAGCGCCATCAGCGACAGATTGTCGAGGGTATAGCCGAACGCCCACATCAACGCGCAGGCGCCGAGCAGCGCCAGCGGCACCGTCACCGCCGGAATCACGGTGGCCCAGAAGCTGCGCAGGAAGACGAAGATCACCATCACGACGAGCAGGATGGTGATCAGGAGCGTGATCTGCACGTCCTCGACCGCGGCGCGGATGGTCAGGGTACGGTCGCTGATGATCTTGATCCTGATCGCCGGCGGAATCGCCGCGATCAGCCGCGGCAACTGCGCCTTGATCCGGTCGACGGTTTCGATGACGTTGGCGCCCGGTTGTTTGAAGATGACCAGGAACACGCCGCGCTTGCCGTCAGCCCAGGCGGCCTGCTTCATGTCCTCGGGCCCGGCGACGGCCTGGCCGATGTCGCGGATCCGCAGCGGCCCGCCGTTGCGATAGGCGATGATGACATCGTTCCAGTCCTTGGCGTCCAACAGCTGGTCGTTGGCGTAGATCGTGTAGGCGCGAGTCGCGCCGTCGATGTTGCCCTTGGGGCTGTCGACCGTGGTGATCGCGATCTGGCTGCGGACGTCTTCGAGCGACAGGCCCTTGGCCACCAGTTTCGCCGGATCGACCTGGACCCGGATCGCGGGCTTTTGCTGGCCGCCGATGAAGACCTGCGCCACACCGGAAATCTGGCTGATCTGCTGACCGAGCTGGGCGTCGACCGCGTCGCTCACCCTGATCAGCGGCAACGAGTCCGAGGTCGCCGACAGCAACAGCACCGGCGAGTCGGCCGGATTGATCTTGCGATAGGTGGGCGGCGACGGCAGATTCTTCGGTAATTGACCGCTGGCGGCGTTGATGGCCGCCTGGATGTCATTGGCGGCGCCGTCGATGCTGCGGTTGAGATCGAACTGGATGGTCACCGCAGTCGAGCCCAGCGAACTCGTCGAGGTCATCTGCGCGATACCGGGAATTTGCGCGAGCTGGCGCTCCAGCGGCTGCGCCACCGAGGACGCCATGGTTTCCGGGCTGCCGCCCGGCAACGATGCCGAGACCTGGATGGTCGGAAAATCGACCTGCGGCAGCGGAGCGACAGGAAGCAGCGGATAGGCGACGATGCCGACGAACAGGATGCCCGCCATCAGCAGCGATGTGCCGATCGGGTATCTGATGAAAGGCGAGGAGATGCTCTCGTTCATGTCTGCACCCCGGGGAGGCGGCTGACGCATCTTCTCCCGACGGTCGGGAATCGCCCCCGGCTGAGTTCCGGGCGCGAAGGTGCGGTTTCCTCGCCTGCGGTCGGTGGTTCCGGATCTGGAATCCGGGACCGCCTGTTGGCGCACAGCATAATCGCTCCCGCAGTTGTTCCGCGATTGGAAACCGTCACCGGCCTATGCGACCTTCGTCCTATCGGCGAAGCCGTTCGGCGTCAGGCCGCCGAAGAGCGATCCGGCGATGGGGCGCGCGAGGACAGCGGCCTCGCCACACGGCAGCGACTTAGCCAACGCACATCCCGAAAACATCGAACGCCCGTCCGGCGCCAATGGGTGGGGCGATACACGGCGCAACGGCGGGCCGGCAAAGGCGTTCACGCGGTACCCAGCTCTTGATTGCGACAATCGTCCTGACACGTTCGGCGTCACTGAACCGACAGCGCAGGATAATCAAGATGCGCGAGGATGTTGCGAGAATAGCCAGGCCGGCAAACGCCGAGACCTTTGCGGACAACTGCGTCACCGCAAGAGGCTGCATGATGAAAAGACGACCTGCAACGCTACGATGCAAAGGCGCGGGATAATGACCATGGCTGGTCCCCATTATCCGGCTGTGCTAGAGTGCCGTTGATAAAGGGTCCCGCATGAAAGGCAGCCAAAGAGGCTCTTCAAGCGACATCCATCAGACAGCCCGATAGCATCTGCTCTTATCGACCCCTGTTTCGATTCTGCATACGCAGTACGGCGTTTTATGCAGCCGACGGTGCAAGTTCTCTTACGAGCAATACGCAACCTCTCGCGCCGTAGCGAGAAGGCTTCCAGTTCATGCGGCCGAACCTTGCGGAAGCCGGAAGATTTCACGGGAGGTCAAGACCAACGATTGTACACAGCAGAAAAGGAGTGTTCGACATGTTCCGAAGAATCCTGAAGCTGACATTGTGTCTCTGCCTTGGCGCAATGATTGCGCCAGCGGCGTCAGCCCAAGCGGCGGCGCCAGTCACCGAGCAGGAGGCGCACGCCATCGCGGTGGACGCCTACGTCTATTTCTACTCCATCATGTCGATGGACGTGTCCCGCAAGCAATTCACCAACGGCACAACCGATTTCAAAGGCCCGATGAACACGTTCGTCAATGTGCCGGAATATCCGCCGGCAGATTTCAAAGGTGTCGTGCGGTCGAACTTCGATACGCTGTATTCCGTTTCCTGGCTCGACATGACCAGGGAGCCCGTCGTGATCACCGCTCCGGATACCGATGGACGCTACTACCTGCTGCCGATGCTCGACATGTGGAGCGATGTCTTTGCGTCGCCGGGCTGGCGAACGACGGGCACCAGGGCGGGAACGTTTCTCGTGACACCCCCAGGGTGGAGGCCGGACTTGCGCGACAGGTTCGCCGACGAACTCAATCTCCCGAAGGACACCCAGCGTATCGAGGCACCAACGCCTTATGTCTGGCTTATCGGCCGCACGAAGACGGACGGGCCACCGGACTACGATGCGGTCCATAAAATCCAGGCCGGCTACAAGGTCACCCTGCTCTCCGACTTTGGCAAAGCGCCCAAGCCGGTCGAATTCAAGCCGGACCCCAGCGTCGACATGAAGACGCCGCCAAAAGTCCAGGTCGATACCATGTCTGCCGGGGTGTATTTCGCAAATGCAGCAGAATTGCTCAAGCTTCATCCGCCTCATATCACCGATGAGCCGATCATCGCGCAGATGAAAAAGATCGGAATCGAGCCCGGCAAGAGCTTTGACATCGGCAAGCTCGATCCGGCCGTGCAAAGGGCGCTGGAAACCGCGCCGCAGGACGCCCAGAAGTTGATGGCATGGAAAATGCCGACGCTGGCTCGGGTGGTGAACGGCTGGTCGATGAACACCGACACGGTGGGCGTATACGGCAACTATTACTTGAAACGGGCTATTCTCGCGCAGCAAGGTCTTGGCGCGAATGTAGTCGAGGACGCCATTTACCCTCTCAACCTTGCCGACGAATCCGGCAAGCCACTCGACGGCGCCAACAAATACACGATCACTTTTGAAAAGGGCGCTGCGCCGCCGGTCAATGCCTTCTGGTCGATCACCCTATACGATCCGGAAGGATTCCAGGTTGGCAACGTCCTGAACCGCTTCGCGGTCAGCAGCTGGATGCCGTTCAAGTACAATGCCGACGGTTCGCTTGATCTCTATTTTCAGAACGAGAGTCCCGGAAAGGACAAGGAAGCCAACTGGCTCCCGGCACCGAAGGGAGGGTTCAATCTGACCATGCGGCTCTATGCTCCAAAATCGGAAGTGCTCACCGGAAGATGGAATCCCCCTCCGGTCACACGGGCGCAGCGAACGGTGGGTTTGTCGGCTCAGTAAACGCTGATGGAGCGCCGGCGCTTCGCGTCGGCGCCCGATCTGCCGCCTCTATCCCTGTCTCGATTTTTCACTCCGTGGAGCGACCTTTGGGGAAGGTCTACGCCGCGTTGCTGCCTTCCTGGCGGCTGGCTTCGAACAGGAACCAGGTGCGGCGCTCGGTTTCGTCGATGAAGGTTTCCAACAGGCCCGCGGTGCCGGAATCCTCGTTGTCGTCGGCGAGCTTGTGGGCTTTGCGCATGGCCGCTGCCACGTGCTTGTTGTCTTCCATCAATTCGCGCAGCATCTCGCGCGGCGGCACGTAGTCCTCGTCGTTGTCCTGGATGGTCTGCAGTTTCGCGACCTGCCCGATCGATCGCAGCGTGATGCCGCCGAGCTTGCGCACCCGCTCGGCCAGCTGGTCGGTGGTGGCGAAGATCGCGTCCGACTGCTCGTCGAGCATCAGATGGTAGTCGCGGAAATGCCGGCCCGACACGTGCCAGTGGAAATTCTTGGTCTTCAGATAGAGCGCGAAAGCATCGGCCAGCAGCGTGTTGAGCGCCGCCGAGATCTTGTCCACCGCGGCCTGCGGCAGATCGGTCGGCGTATCGAGGTCGGGTGATACTTTGTCGGACTTATTATCGGGCCTGGCTTTGCTCACGATGCACCTTCCTGTTAGGAACCGGACGATTGACGGCATGGACACGGGCCGCCGGACCCTCTAACGCATCAGCTTCCCGCCGGTTCCTCCGCCGGAACCCGTTTTACCGGACCCCATACGACGATGGACGACTGGATCGATTATTACGATTCCACGCATACGATTTATGCGAGCAAGCTGCATCGCGACCTGCATTTCCAGCTGATCGCCAGGGACATCATCGGCTACATCTCCTCGCCCGATGCGGTGGTACTTGATTATGCCTGCGGCGAAGCACTGTCCGCGGCCAGGGTCGCGGAGGCCTGCGGCCAGTTGATCCTCGCCGAGCCGGCGCCCGGCGTGCGTGGCCGGCTGATCGCCCGCTTCGCGCCCAATACGAAAATCCGGGTGCGTTCGCTCGAAGACGTCAGGAAGATGCCGGAGAGATCCATCGATCTGGTGGTGATGAATTCGGTCACCCAGTACATGACCCCGGCCGAGCTCGATGCGGCCTTTGCGGTCGTCAAGCGGCTCTTGAAGCCCGGCGGCCGGCTGGTGGTGGGCGATGTCCTGCGCCCCGAAGTGGGCATGCCCCGGGACGTGCTCGCGCTCCTGCGATTCGCGGCCAGGCACGGCTTCCTCCGGGACGCGCTGATCGGGCTGGTCGCCACCGCGCTGTCGGATTACCGGCAATTGCGCAGCAAGGTCGGGCTGCAGCGCTACAGCGAGGCCGAACTGGTGGCAAAGCTGGCGGCCGCGGGATTCACCGCCTCCCGCGCCCATTCCAATATCGGGCACAATCCGTGGCGAATGACCTTCGTGGCCCGGCACGCGCTGAGCCTGCCGCCGGCCGGTTAGGGTTAATGAGCGCTAGACGTGGCTCACAGCGGCGTGATCGGCAATGATCGCCGCGGCCCGGTGGCGGAACGCGTCCACGCGAGAGCAGTGCATCGCTCTTTATCCTGGTTCAAATCCAGGCCGGGCCTCCACGCTTCGCCCTGACGGGCTCCGCGCGGCGCAGCCACGCCGGACCGGCAGGGACAAAGTGTGTCCGGCGTAGCTTGTGCCCAGCGAAAGCGGAGACGGGCTGGGGCCGCGCCGAAGCCCGAAGGGCGAGGCCAAAATGCCGGTTGATTGGGGCGTTAATACCCTTTCGCGGCTGCGGAATCTGGTCTAAAGACCACCCGCGCGCGAGGTTGATCCCAAGCGCCGGGGTTTGAGGGACGCGCGGCAGGCGCGCCCTTTTTTTGTGCCCAATTTCCAGTTCCCGCGAGACTTGATGCCCAAAAGAACAGACATCTCCACCATCCTGATCATCGGCGCCGGCCCCATCGTGATCGGGCAGGCCTGCGAATTCGACTATTCCGGCACCCAAGCGGTGAAAACCCTGAAGGAAGAGGGCTACCGCATCGTTCTCGTCAACTCCAATCCGGCCACCATCATGACCGACCCGGAGCTGGCGGATGCCACCTATATCGAGCCGATCACGCCGGAGATTGTCGCCAAGATCATCGAGAAGGAGCGCAACGTCGTTCCCGGCGGTTTTGCGCTGTTGCCGACCATGGGCGGCCAGACCGCGCTGAACTGCGCGCTGTCGCTGCGCAAACAGGGCACATTGGCAAAATTCGACGTCGAGATGATCGGCGCCACGGCTGATGCCATCGACAAGGCCGAGGATCGCGGCCGCTTCCGCGAGGCCATGACTAGAATCGGGCTGGAAACGCCGCGCTCGGTGCAGACCAAGACGCTGCCTGACGCGCTGCGCGCGCTCGACGACATCGGGCTGCCCGCGATCATCCGCCCGTCCTTCACCATGGGCGGCACCGGCGGCGGCATCGCCTACACCAAGGCCGAGTTCATCGAGATCGTCGAGCGCGGTATCGACGCCTCCCCCACCGACGAAGTCCTGATCGAGGAAAGCGTGCTGGTGTGGAAAGAGTTCGAGATGGAGGTGGTGCGCGACAAGAAGGACAATTGCATCATCATCTGCTCGATCGAGAACCTCGATCCGATGGGCGTGCACACCGGCGATTCCATCACGGTGGCGCCGGCGCTGACCCTGACCGACAAGGAATACCAGATCATGCGCGACGCCTCGCT
>JBAUUA010000797.1:0-1739 GCA_049582465.1 Bradyrhizobium sp.
TCGCCTCCAAATTCCAAACAACGGCAATGCAGCGGCTCGGCGCGACGCCGGTGGCGATGACCCTGGGTGACGTTCTCCCCGCACTGCAACAGGGAGCCATCGACGGCGCTGTTGCGGGCCTTGGCCCCTTTGTGAGCATGCATTTCCAGGATGCGGCCAAATACGTTGTCGAGACCAATCAGCCAGGCATCTTCGTGGTTCTGGAAATCAGCCAAAAATGGTACGACGGGCTGCCAGAGGACTTGCGGCAGATTATTGATCAAGATGGCCGATCGGAGTCACTGGCGATCAATCCATTAGCGCTTAAGATGTATGGCAACCAACGCAAAGCCTGGGTGGCCAACGGCGGGGAATTGATCAGCCTGCCCGCCGATGAGCAGGCGACGATGATGAAAATCCTCAGTAGCGTCGGAGAGGACGTGTCCCGGTCGCGGCCTGGATTGCACGAGGCGTTCGAGATTGTCGCAGACGCAGCCAGGCGAACACACCTGACGCCGAGCTAGTGATTAGGGCCGATCTTGTCGCGGTCCAGGTTTTGTTTGCAAGCTAAGGCGGGAGCACGGCGGCTTACTTCTTCAGGGGCATTCACGTCATATCGGATGCGCTCCAGTCGCGTCCGCTGTTCACACCCACTTCGGGCATATCGCTGCGTCGCGCGAAGAGGCCCCAATAGCAGACCTCGCACCCCATTCATGCTGGGGATGGTGTCGTTCGGCGCTGGCTGCGACGCGAGCGACTAGGACGAGCGCGTCGCTGCTTTCCGCACCGACTTATGCGCGGTGCCAGCCACGGCTTTCAGTTCGTCGATAAAAAGTTGGACCACAGGACTGAGGGTGCGTTTTTTCAGCCGCAAAATTGCGTGCGGCCGCGGCTTTATCCGCAAGTCGATCGGCAGCGCTTTCACCGCCCATTGTTCGGCGTTGTATTGTAGGACGGAGTTGGACGTGATTGTCAGAAAGCGTCCCGTTGTCAGCAAATGTTTTTGCAGATGCAGCGTGCCCGAGGTGACCCGTTCCCGCGGTAGCGATAGACCATGGGCGCGGAACGCGGCCGTAATGAGTCCGCGGACCACCTGGGCGTACGGAAACACCCAAGGCTCGTCCATTAACTCCGCCAAAGTGACGTTGCGGCGGCGCGCCCAAGGGCTTTGCGCGCCGGCGACGACGAAGTGCGCGTCCTCGTGAAAGATGTCGAGATCGATGTCCTGGTCGACGGTGGCCTCCGGCACACGCGCCAACAAAATGTCGACGCGGCGTTCGCGCAATTCGCGAAATTCCAGCGTCGTCGTATCGGCCACGACGGCGTGGATTAGAATCTGCGGATAGCGCCGCGACAGCCGCTCGATGACGTGCGGCACCAGTCCGCAAGCTAGGACTTCGGTCGTTGCCAGGCGCACTTCGCCTGCAGTCGGATTGGCGAGAAACGCGATCTCCTTGATGCCTTGCTGTAATTCATCGAACACGGCGCGCTCGCGCTTGAGCAGCGCTGTAGCGTAGATCGTCGGCTCGACGCCGCGCACATTGCGGTCGAGGAGATTGACCTTGAGCGCTGCTTCGAGATTGGCAATGGCCTCGGACACCGCCGGCTGAGACATGGCGAGGTGCGTCGCCGCCTTGGCCATGCTGCCCCATTGGACCACCGTCGACAGGATGTGGAGATCGCGCAGCTTAAGGCGCCCGCCGATCCGGCGTTCCCAATCGCGCTCCGCCCCAGGCATCGGACTTTCCTATGGTGTTATA
>JBAUUA010000798.1:0-5197 GCA_049582465.1 Bradyrhizobium sp.
ACGCCGGGCACCTGGGCCTGGCCGCCGAGCTTGCCTTCGGTGCCGACCTCGCGGGCGACGCGAGTCACTTCTGACGCAAACGAATTGAGCTGGTCGACCATCGTGTTGATGGTGTCCTTCAGCTCGAGGATTTCGCCGCGGACATCGACCGTGATCTTGCGCGAGAGGTCGCCGCGCGCCACGGCGGTGGTGACGTTGGCGATGTTGCGCACCTGAGCGGTCAGATTGCCGCACATCGCGTTGACGGAGTCGGTGAGGTCCTTCCAGGTGCCGGCGACGCCGGGCACGATGGCCTGGCCGCCGAGCTTGCCGTCGGTACCCACTTCGCGCGCGACGCGCGTCACCTCGGAAGCGAACGAGCGCAACTGGTCCACCATGGTGTTGATGGCTTCCTTCAGCTGTAGGATCTCGCCGCGGACGTCGACCGTGATCTTCTTGGACAGGTCGCCATTGGCGACCGCGATGGTGACCTCGGCGATGTTGCGGACCTGGCCGGTGAGGTTGTTGGCCATCGAGTTGACGCTCTCGGTCAAATCCTTCCAGACGCCGGTCACTTCCGGCACCTGCGCCTGGCCGCCGAGCTTGCCCTCGGTGCCGACCTCGCGCGCCACGCGCGTCACCTCGGAGGTGAACACGCTGAGCTGCTTGATCATGGTGTTGACGATGGTGGCCGACTGCAGGAATTCGCCGCCCAGCGGACGGCCGTCGACGTCGAGCTGAACGGTCTGCAACAAGTCGCCTTGCGCGACCGCGGCAACCGCGCGCGTCACTTCGCGCGTCGGCCAGAGCAGATCGTCGATCAGGGTGTTGACGGAGCCTTCCATGTCGGCCCAGGAGCCGCTGGCGAGACCGAACTTGACGCGCTGGCGGGTCTTTCCTTCGCGGCCGACCACCTGGCCGACGCGCTCGAGCTGCTGCGCCATGCGCTGATTGGCGGCGACGATTTCATTGAAGGTGTCGGCGATCTTGCCCTCGATGCCGAGATGGTCGCCGGTCATCCGTACCGAGAAGTCGCCGCTTCGCATTGCCTGCAGCGCGTGAAGCAATTCCTGCGAAGGATCCGGCTTTCCGTTGGCGAATGGCTTTGCCTTGCTGCGACGCCGGGTGGATGGAGCGGCAGAGCCGAGATCACTCATTGAGTTCCCCTCAAGCGGCGATGGCGCGTGTTTGCGTCCGCGCATGTGCGAGTCGCTTTTTTCGCACGATAAAATCGTGCGAATGATTTCGAGGCAAGCGAAATACCGGAGTTATTACAAATATTTGGCCCCTGGCAAACCAGCCCAATTAAATCAATTCTGGCGAGGAACTTTTGTTCCATCGGCGAATTAAATTATTTATCTGCGAGGGTTGCCTCGGATTGATTGAGCGACTTGATCGCGTTTCTTTTGAGACGCGTTGCGAAATTGCGGGCGTCCTCGGCCCTTGGCTGGTTCCGGTGTCAACGTTCCAGCAATGGAACCTCCGGAAGCGATTCTCAGGGCCGCTTCTGGTTCGGCTTTCTCGGCGGGGGCGGGTTGCCGCCGCTGACGGCTTGGGGATCGATCTTGCGGGTAAACTTGACGGCCGCGTCGCTGAGATCGAGCAGCGTGCGGCGGCCTTCTTCCATCACGGTGGCGGATTTCTTGTCGAAGCTCTCGGCCAGTTCGCGAATCGACTGCACCTTCTCCAGCAAGGCAGCAGCCTTGCCGTCCGCCAGCCCCGGCATGAAATCGTCTATCTTGGCCATGGCGCTGTCCATGCCGGCGAACGCATCGTCGGCCTTGCGCATGACGCTTTCGATCGCATCGCCCTTGCTCGCCAGCGACGCGGTATAGGTCTCGAAGTTCAACAATGTGTCTTTCACCATTGCCTGGTTGCCGACGAGGAGGCGGTCGACATTGTGCAGGGAGTCGCGGATCGATTCGATCTCGCGCAGGTCCGCGGTCAGGACCGGAATGCCGTCTTCATCCAGCGGCACCGGCGCCGCGGCGGCGTCGCCGCCGGTCAGCGATATCGCCGCCACGCCGGTCAGCCCCTGGAATTCAACGCCGACCACCGTGTCCTTGCGGATGGGGGCGCTGTGATCCACCATGACGAGCGCGACGATCTTGCGGGGGTTGTCCAGCTTGAGGGACTTGATCACGCCAATCTGGACGCCGTCGAAATTGACGTTGCCGCCCTTGCGCAGCCCGCTGGCCGAGCCTTCGAAGACGATGCGAAGCGGGGTTTGCTGCCGCAGCGCGTGGATCTTCTGATAGCCGAGCAGGCCTGCGAACGCCGCGGCGATCACCGCCAGCGTCGTGGTTCCGATCATCAGGTTGCTCTTCGCCATGCGCCGATTGTAAGGGCAAAGCCCGATGAGCGAAAGGCATGGTCGTTGTGCTTCTTCCCCACTCCCCCGCGAAGCGGCGGGGAGGGGTCGGGGGGTCTCTCCGCGCGGGCTCGCTCGGTTGCGGTCACCGAATCTGCCGCGGCAGCCCCCACCCCCGACCCCTCCCCACCACGCGGCTTGCGCGCGTGGTGAGGAGGGGGATGGTTAGCGACCGGGCGCAAATCCTCAAGGCGCCGGGCGATCTCCTTACGTCAACGTCCATTCCTCGGCGCTGGCGCCGGCGAGCGCGCGGACCCGGCCCTCGTCGGCGGCGAGTTCCTTGGCCGTTCCCGAATAGACCACGATGCCGTCGTCGAGCACGTAGGCGTCGTCGGCGATTTCCAGGCTCATCCGCGCATTCTGTTCGACCAGCAGCACCGAAATGCCCTCGGCCTTCATCTGCTGGACGATGCGGAACACTTCGCGCACGATGAGCGGCGCCAGACCCTGCGAGGGCTCGTCGAGAATCAATAGCCGTGGGTTGAGCAGCAAGGCGCGGCCGATCGACAGCATCTCCTGCTCGCCGCCGGACAGCTGGCGGCCGCGATTGGATTTTCGTTCCTCGAGGCGCGGAAACAGCTTGTAGATTCGCTCGATGGTCCAGGGACCTTCGCGTTCGAGCGGGACCTTGAGGTTTTCCTCGACGCTGAGATTGGCGAAGATGCGCCGGCCTTCAGGCACATAGCCGACCCCCGACGCCGCGACGCGGAAGGTCGGCCAGCGCGTGGTATCCTCGCCGAAGATCGTGATCCTGCCTTCGCGCGCCGGCGTCAGGCCCATCAGGCTGCGCAAGGTCGTGGTCTTGCCGGCGCCGTTGCGTCCCAACAGCGCGGTGATCTTGCCCTCGGCGACGCTGAGGCTGACGCCGTGCAGGATGTGGCTCTTGCCGTAATAGGTGTGGAGGCCTTCGGCGGTCAGGGCTGCGGTCATGCGGCATTGCCCAGGTAAGCGGCCTGCACGGTCTCGTTGGCGGCAATCTCCTGCGGCGTGCCCTGCGCCAGCATCCGGCCCTGGTCGAGCACGCAGATGCGGT
This sequence comes from Bradyrhizobium sp., assembly GCA_049582465.1. GTDB lineage: Bacteria > Pseudomonadota > Alphaproteobacteria > Rhizobiales > Xanthobacteraceae > Bradyrhizobium. The sequence goes on from JBAUUA010000798.1 coordinate 3,384, forward strand.
CGGCGAGGTTAAACACCACGCGCATGTCGTGCTCGATCAGCACGATGGTGTAGTTGCTATCGCGGTGCAGCCGGCGGATCAGTTGGGTGATCTGAAACGTTTCCTGGTCGCCCATGCCGGCGGTCGGCTCGTCGAGCAGCAACAAATGCGGCTTCAAGGCCAGCGCCATCGCGATCTCGGCGGCGCGCTGGTCGCCATGCGCGAGCTCGCCGACCAGCCGGTCCGTCTTGGTTTCCAGCGAAACCAGTTTCAGCGTCTCCTCGACGCGGGCATGCACCTGCGCGGCCTCCGTGCGGTTGATCCAGGGCCGCAGCCGGAAGCCGCCGGCCACTTCCGCCGATATGCGGACGTTTTCGAACACGGTGAGCTCGGGGAAGATCTCGGTGATCTGGAAGGTCCGCGCCATGCCGCGCGTGACGCGTTCATGGGTCGAGAGTTTTGTGATATCGCGGCCGTCGAAGGCGATGGAGCCGGAGGTCGGCGGGAAGAATCCCGAGATTAGGTTGAAGAACGTGGTCTTGCCGGCGCCGTTCGGTCCGATGATCGCGCACAACTCGCCCTTCGCCACCGACAGCGAGACGTCGCGCACCGCCACGAGATTGCCGAACCGCTTGGTGACGTTGTTGATGTCGAGAACGTTCATGCCTTGCTCCGTTGCAGGAAGCCCAATAGTCCGCGCGGGAAGAACAGGACGACCAGGACGAACAGGAGGCCGACGAACGACATCCAGTTGACGGTGATGCTCGACAGATAATCCTGCAGCACCACGAACACGGCAGCCCCCAGCAGCGGGCCCCAGAAGCTGCGCATGCCGCCCATCACGGCCATCATGACGAAATCGCCGGACTGGCTGTAATGCAGGCCCCTCGGATCGGCGAAGTTGTTGACCAGCGCATAGAGCGCGCCGGCAAATCCCATGAAGAAGCAGGACAAAGTGAACGCGATCCAGATGTGGCGTTCGACGGGAATGCCGAGGAAGCGGGCGCGGCGCTCATTCTCGCGGATCGCGATCATGGTGCGGCCGAACGGCGAGCGCAGGATAAAGGCCATGACGCCGACCGCCAGCGCGAAACAGAACAGCACGAAGTAGTAGAAATTATCGGCGCTGGAGAGAATGTCGAGCTTGAAGGCGCCGAAATCGAGCGGCTGGCGCGAGAAGCCGCGCAGGCCGTCGTCGCCGCCGGTCAGCGAGCTCCACTGGAAGGCGATGTAGTAGAACACCTGGCCGAATGCGATCGTCACCATCGCGAAATAGACGCCGCGGCGGCGCACGATCAGGGTGCCGAGGATGGCGCCGCAGAGGCCGCCCAGCAGCATTCCCAGTACCAGCGCCAGGGGCGTGCTGAGCGCCACGAATTTCAGTGCCAATCCGGCGCCATAGGCGCCGAGGCCGAAATAGGCGGCGTGACCGAACGACAGCACGCCGGTAAACCCAAGCAGGAAATTCAGCGACATCGCCGCCAGCCCGAGCACCAGCACGCGGGTGGCGAGCGCGGTATAGCCGCCGAGCGGCACCATCCAGTAGGGGGCGAGCAGCAGGGCTGCCCAGATCGCGGCGAGCGCGATCAGTTTGCGGGTTTGCTCAGCGCTCAAGTCATCATTCCTTCTTCGCCGAACAATCCGCGCGGGCGGATGAGCAGGATCACCGCCATCATGACGTAGATCACCGCTTCGCTGGCGGCAGGGAAAAACACCGCCGTCAATCCCGAGGCCACCCCGATCAGCAAGCCGCCAGCCAGCGTTCCCGGCAGGCTGCCGATCCCGCCGACGATGATGGCGATGAAGCTCGGCATCAACAGTCCGGTGCCCATGGT
>JBAUUA010000799.1:0-4017 GCA_049582465.1 Bradyrhizobium sp.
GCAGAATCGTCAACTGCCGGGGCGATCTCCGAGTTTCGCCTGAAGCACGGCGAAGGACGTGTCGTGATGGACGCCACGCTCAACCGGATTGCACTGGAACAGGCCAAGGCGATGGCTGAGAGAGACAGGCTCGACCACGACGTCCTCGGAGCCTTCGGTGGGCGGATCGCACCTTCGCGGGCGGGACGGGCCGCGGAAAACATCGCGTATGGCTACGACAGTTTTGAAAAGACGCTCGATCAGTGGATCGCGTCAAGCGAACATCGAAAGAACCTCCTGCTCCGCAACGCCTCTCGCGTCGGCGTCGCCAGCGCAAGAAGCGCCACTTCTCATCGCACCTATTGGGCCATGGAGATCGCGGGCGACTATGAACCGCCGAGAGTGGCTGCAGCCAGGCGGCTGCCGCCTGCGGCTGAGAAGAAAGTGGTTGTCGCCAAGCGCAAACCGGCCGCACAAGCTTGCCGGCTCAAGCTCCTCGGCCTCTGCTTCTGATCGAGCCGGTGTGCGGCGCATCATTTGAAATTCGACGGATGAGCCGCGGCGCGCGAAGATGAACTCTCCCTACATCTCAGGGGTTGCGTCAGCACTCGCCCGTGCATTGCTGGCATGTGGTATACAAAGTGCTTTGCAGCATGTTTCCCTCCTCTGTTAGCCTTTCCGTTGCTTCAGCGCCTCTCTGCGGCGCTGTTGGCTCAACCGTTCACGACATTGCTGATCCGGCAATGCGTAAAGAACGGACATAACAGGGGAGGCTAAATCATGGTTCGCTTCGCGAGCGCGCTATTCTTGCGCGTGCCTGGTTTCCACAAGAGAAAACTCTCTCGCTCCGCAATAGCAAGCCTTGTGGCGACCACTATTCTGGTCGCAGCGCCCGTTGCGGCAGACGCGCGCACCACGCAGATTCAAATCTTGAACAGAGGTACGGCCTTCGGCGGCCATTCGTTTGCCGGCGTGGGCCAATATGAATTCATCACGGGGATCGCGACGGGCGAAGTCAGCCCGACGGATTCGCACAACTCGATCATTACCGACCTTCAGCTGGCGCCGCGAAACACGCGGGGCAATGTGGTTTATCAGCACAATTTCTACATTTTACAGCCGTTGGACCCGAGCAAGGGCAACCACAAGGTGATGTACGAGCCGCCGAACCGCGGCGGCAAAACCTACCAGACGCTCAACAACACGCCGACCGGCACCAACGATCCCGCGGCGCTCACCGATGCGGCGGCGCTGGATGACTCGTTCCTGTGGACCCGTGGCTATACGACCGTGTGGAGCGGTTGGGAAAACAATCTCGCAGCGCTGAATGGCGCACCGCTGACCGGCGGTCCTATACCTGCGAGCGGTCCCGTATCGACAGCCTCGTTTCCCGTGGTGCATGGGCCTGGCAACAGCACGATCACCGGTCCAGGATATGAGTACATTGTGAGCCCCGGCAATACCTACACGCTGGCCTACCCGGCGGCCTCTGGCGATCAGAGCACCGCCGTGCTGACCCACCGCATCCATCTCGACGACGTGGCGCAGGTGGTCCCTTCGAGCGACTGGGCCTACACCGATGCGACCAATACCGCGATCAAACTGATCCCGGGGCCGTTCGTCGCCAACGACATCTACGAGTTCTCCTACACCGCCAAGGATCCGACGCCGAACGGCCTGGGACTCGCGGCCATCCGCGACTTTAATTCGTTCCTGCGGTTCGCCTCGCATGACGACGTCGGCACGGCGAACCCGATCAAGGGTCACATCGACCGCATCTACACGGAGACATCGTCACAGCCGGCCCGGACCCTCAATGACTTCGTCCATCTCGGCTTCAACGAGGATGAGAACCACCGGAAGGTTTTCGACGGAATGATGCAGTGGATCGGGGCCGGCGACGGTCTCAACATGAATTATCGCTGGTCGCAGACCAAGCGCACCAACCGCAACCGCCAGGAGATCCTCTATCTCGAGGGCCTTTATCCCTTTGCGAACGTGCCGACCTTCGATCCGATCTCCCGTACCAGCGACTGGCGCTACAAGAAATGCGAGCAGACCCACACCTGCCCGCTGGCCATGGAATTCTATTCGGCCAACGAGTTCTGGGTGAAGGGAGGCTCGCTGATGAGCACCGACCCGACGGGAAAATTCGACCTGCCCGATCATGAGCTCACCCGGTTATACCTGCTGTCGAGCAAACAGCATGGTGGCGCCGGCAACCCGACGTCGAAGGGTCTGTGCCAGCAGTTCGCAAATCCGCTGGACTCCGCTCCGGTGCAGCGCGCGCTGTGGACCGATCTGGACGATTGGTCGACTCGCGGCAGCGAACCGCCGGAATCGCAAGTGCCGAAGCTTCGCGAAGGCACCCTTGTGCCACCATTGCCGCAGGATGGCGTTGGCTTCCCGCACATCCCCGGCGTCACCTACACCGGCCTGAAGACCACCCGGTATCGGTACAACTTTGGCCCGAACTTCTATCAAACCTTCATGCCAACGATAAATCCGCCGGTCATTACATCGCCGTACGAGGATAATTCGGCCAACGGTCCGATCTACCCGAGCTACGTGCCGAAGACCGACAAGGATGGCAACGACATCGCCGGCATTCGGCTGCCGGAATTGACGGTGCCCCTGGCGACCTACACGGGATGGGGACTGCGATCCGGCGTCTGGGCGAACGATGGATGCGAGGCTACCGGCCAGTACATCCCATTCGTGGCAACGGCGGCTGCCCGTACGGCGGCGCAGGATCCCCGCCCCTCGGTTCAGGAACGTTACCCGTCCTTCGCGTTCTATAAAACGAAGGTCGTGTTGGCGGTCGACAAACTGGTGCGGGACCGTTTCCTGATCTGCGACGACACCCAGGATATCGTAAACCGGTTGCTGCAGGCCGGTATCGCCGCGGGCGTCCCCGCACCTACCGCAAACGACACTGCGACGGCCCCCGATCCGGTGCCGGCGTGCCAGGCTCGAATTCGGCCTCACTATCATTATCATTATGTGTTCGAGCATGATCACGACAACGACGGGGATAATCACGATCATCGCTAGACTCTGACGCCCTGTCTCGATGATTGCGGGTGGCGAACCAAGCTTCGCCGCCCGCAATTGCTCAGGGGCCGCAGCCCCTTGGACCTATAGCCCCTTGATCGAGCCTGCCTCGATCAGGAGCCGGTTGAAACGGCGCGCCTCGGCGCCGCCGGCGCAGCCGTAGAACACGCCATCGCAGCGTTGCAGGATCTTCTTCTGTTCCGAAAAGCTCGGCCCCAGCGGCACGCCGGCCGCCTCCTGAATGACCAACGGCAAATAGGGTGCATCGAGGGTGTCGAGCGCCGAGGACAGATCGGCCGGCGTGAAATTCACCGCGTCGATGGCGTAATAGCTGGTCAGATAGCGCCGGTCCGATGCCTCCAGCCGGCGCGCCAGCGCCTCCTTGTCGAGCGACGGATCGATAATGCGGGCACCGAATTGCGGCTGGTGATCCCCATAGCGCACGATCAGGAAGGCTTCAGCCGGGAATTGCCGCGCCAGCCGCTCCAGCAATCTCCTGTAGTCGTATGCCGTCATTCCCTGACGGCGAATGTACTCGTCGATATCGGGGGCGTTGCCGAGATCGTGCCAGTCCGGCGTCAATTCGGGACGCAGCCGCGTATCCCAGGGGAAATGATTGGCGACGGTGTAGACGTAGAGAAACAGCGGGCCATTGCCGCGCTCGCGTTCGATGATGTCGACAGCCCGGTCGAAGTAAAAACTATCGGCTTCGAAATCCCGGGTGCCAAGGTCGAGCATGTCGAGATAGCGGGCGATGCCGGTCGTCACCTGGAAGGCGCGCGAACCGAGAAATGCGCCATAGAACGGATAGAGGCTGAAAGTCTTGTAGCCGCAGCGGCTCAATGAATGCGGCAGCCCCCGGCTGATGCGACCGGCGGCGATCCGTGTCACGGACGTGGCGAAGCGTCCGTAGGACCGCGCCGAGAGGCCGGTGAGCACGTTGTATTCGGTGAACCAACTCGGTCCCCCCACCCCCTCCACCAC
>JBAUUA010000800.1:0-2487 GCA_049582465.1 Bradyrhizobium sp.
GACTACTGCTCACTCGCCTTCAGTTTTTGAACCCGCTGTTGCAAAGCAGCGACAGACCCGACATCGTCGGATCACTTTCTGCCCAGGAGCAAACAATCGATGGACGACCGCGTCAGCCGGTTCAGAATTTCAACCGAAGATATCGATGGGCCGGATGCCCTCGATGCATTTCGCGAGACCCACGGCCGTGTGATCCTGCGGCTCGAGATCAATCCGACCGAAGCAGTCCCGCTGAACGTCGACATGAGATTTCGTTCGCTGCCGGGTCTCGGCGCCGTTTTCGGTCGTTCCTCGCCAACCAGGAACCACCACACCACCTCCCTGATCGATAACGACGATCTCGTCCTCGTCATGATGACGTCCGGCAGCCGCAGTTTCGAACACGCGAAGCGTGAAGGCACCATCGGCCCGGGCGAGGCCGTCCTGACCACGGCTGGTGAGCCCGGAACGTTTTTCGGGGGCTGGTCGAGCAGCGTCGCTTTTCGGTTAAGCCGCGACATCATGACGGCGCGCATATCGGCGCCGGACGACGCAGTGGGACGCGCGATCCCGGCAAGTCCCGTGATGCGCTACATGCTCCGCTTCGCGCAGTTGCTGGACAGCGAGAACACGATCGACTCGGCCGGTCTGGGCCGTTCGATCGTCGCGCACGTCCACGAGCTCGCGGCGCTGATGCTTGAGCAGGATGCCGATGTGCTATCGCGAGCGGAGGGCGTGCGAGCCGCGCGGCTTCATGCCGTCAAGGCGGATATCGTTCGCAATATCGCCCAGCACAATCTGAGGCTCGATGACGTCGCGAAACGCCAGCGAATTTCGCGAAGCTATGTCAGCAAGCTGCTGGCGGAAGCAGGCACGACATTTACCGAAACGGTGCTGACGCAAAGGCTCGCTTTCGCCTACCGTCTGCTGACGGACCCGCGACAGATCAACAAGCCGGTCAGTTCGATTGCTTACGAAGCCGGGTTCAGCGACCTCTCCTACTTCAACAGGAGCTTTCGCAGAAAGTTCGGCATGACCCCTTCGGATTTGCGCGGTCGAACCTACGACGAAACCGACCGATAGTTCGGCTTACGCCATCCTGTTTGACGCCGCCCGTCGCACGGGCCAGTCTGCCCGCAGGTTATTCCGCGCCTGTTCGATACGGCGCAAGAAAGCGCGGGTCATATTCAGACGGTATTCGGACCAGTTCTCCTCTCACTCGAAGTAGAGGCGGACGAGATCCTGTACCGTCGTGGCGAGGCGCTCGCGCAGTTCGGGGGGTTCGACAACCTCGGCGTCGGCGCCGAGCGCGATCAGACCGGATGCCGCCCGGTCGACCGACTCGATCGGGATCGTGACGCTGAGCCAGCCGTCGGCATCCGGCGGCGTCGCGGTTTCGGCGGCGGCGCGGGCGACGAGCGAGCCAAGGACGTCGAGCTTGGCGAGGCCGCGCGCCGTCACCCGCAGCGTCGCGCTGGAATGGTAGACGCTGGTCTCGAACGCGCGCGACGACGTGACCCAGAAGCGCGTCAGGTCGAAGCCCTTCGGCCGTTTGAACGGCTCCTCGGTCACCGCGAGGTCGATGATGTTGGACACCCGATAGGTGCGCGGCTGGTCGCCGACCTGCGCGACGAGATACCAGAGGCCCGCCTTGAGCACGAGGCCGAGCGGCTGCAGCCGGCGCTCGACCGCGCCTTCGGCGCGGCGGTAGTGCACGTCGAGGCACTTCTCGTTCCACACCGCGTTGGCGATCGTCGGCAGTAGCCTGGCGTCATCGGCACTGCGGAACCAGCCGACGGGATAGAGGTGAAACCGCGCGGCGACGCGGCCGGCGTTCGCGCGCGCGTGCTCGGGCAATGCCGCGTTCAATTTCAGTTGGGCTGCCGTAAGCACGTCGGCGAGCCCGAGTTGCGCCGCGGGTCCCGGCAGGCCGGCAAGCGACAGCGTCTCGGCCTCGGCGGGCGAAAGCCCCGTGAGCCTGGTGCGGTAGCCGTCGAGCAACTGGAATCCGCCGCTCGGGCCGCGATCCGCATAGATCGGCACGTCGGCGGCGCTGAGCTGATCGACGTCGCGATAGATGGTGCGAACCGAAACCTCGAACTCGCTCGCCAGCGCCTCGGCCGTCATCCGGCCGCGGGCTTGCAACAGCAAGAGGATCGACAACAGCCGGCTCGCGCGCATTTTCGCAGCCTAGCGGAAATACCTGACATACGCTGACAGGTATGTGGGCGTACAACCGCGACAGCCATCGCCGAGGCCGTCACGGCCTGGCCGAATACGACGTAACGCACTGAAATAGCAAAACTATCTGCTTCTGAGACGGCAACGCAGAAGAGCCAGGAGGCAATCATGTCGACACTTTTGCAGGAGTGCCATCAGCCGGTCACCGCGCCCAAACCTCGGGAACGAGTTCCGGCGCAACGCGTGACGGCGCGCGGACCGGCCGGGCATGAGGCGCCGGCCGCCGCTCCCAATCGCCCGGTCGAGGCGCCGCGCGGGCGCTGGCAC